>JAFZGR010000025.1 GCA_017555325.1 Alphaproteobacteria bacterium
ACAATTGTGAAGCAATATCGGCAATTTCTTCTATGGTATTTGATATCGGGAATGATTCAGCTGGATTTAATCCGCTAAATTGAGCCATTGCACATAATTTGCGACCAATACAGATATATGTAATTTCTTCTTTTAGATACGATTGAAATGTTTTTTTTGTCGTTAATAAAATATTTTTATTGAAACTGCCAACCAGTCCATTATCCGAGCCGATTAAAACAGCTAACGTTTTAGGCGTATTGCTTGTTTTTCCGATACGACTATTTAAATAACCATTTACATTTAAAGCCTTAAATCCGTCATATAATACAGATAAATAATCTGATATTCCCTGTTGTGCCGTCATATATTGATTAACACTGACTGAAGACAACATTTTCATTGTAGATACGATATTGCGTAAATCGGATGTTGTTTCAATTTGCCGGTTTAACTGTTCAAGGGTCATTTATCCTCCGATTTTAAAACGGATAGAGCTTTTTGAAAGGTTTCAATTATTTCGGCTGTTTCATTTTCAGTTGGTTTGTATTTTTTTTCAGCTATTTTTCGTGCCAAAACACGATATTTTGTCTGAAATGCCCGAATGATGGTTTCTTGTGCTTCATTTATTTTATCTATTGGAATATCATCCAATAAACCAGCATTTGTAGCCATAAAAACGGCAATTTGATGAACTGCCGGCATCGGATGAAATAAACCCTGTTGCAAAACGGCACGAATAGCTTCGCCTCGTTTAATTCGGCGTGAACTTTCCGCATCCAGTTGTGTACTGAAACGAGCGAATGATTCCAATTCTTCAAATTGAGCGTAAAATAGTTTTAACGGACCAACCAAAGAGCGATACGCTGGTAATTGAGCATCTCCGCCGACACGGGAAACAGATCGTCCCGTATCAATAGCCGGAAGCATTCCTTTTTGAAAGGATTCTGCGGATAAATAAATTTGTCCGTCTGTAATGGAAATAATGTTTGTCGGAATATAAGCCGATATATTGCTGGCTTCTGTAGATACAATCGGTAATGCTGTTAATGAACCACCTCCGAATTGTTCTCTTAAATGGGTAGAACGTTCTAATAATCGTGCATGAATATAAAAAATATCTCCCGGAAAAGCTTCTCGTCCCGGTGGCGTTCTTAATAACAACGATAATTGCCGATATGCACGAGCATGAGCCGTTAAGTCATCATAAATAATCAGAACGTCTTTTCCCTGTTCCATAAAATATTCTCCAATAGAGGTTGCTGCATAAGGGGCAACATATTGTAACCCGGCCGGAGAGTCACCACCGGCAACAATGATGACGGTTTTATGTATAACGCCAGCCATTGTTAAATCATTAATTACACGTGCGGTTGCTGTTGCTCTTTGTCCGATTGCACAATAAATACAAATAACATCCGTTTCCTTTTGATTAATTATTGTATCAATTGCAATAGCAGTTTTACCAGTTTGGCGATCACCTAAAATCAATTCTCGTTGTCCGCGTCCAATGGGAATAAATGAATCGATGGCTTTTATCCCCGTTTGTAAGGGTGTGTTAACAGGGGCACGATGCATAATGGGCGTTGCGGGACGTTCAATCGGATAAGAATCTGTTGTGATCGGAAAATCCAATCCGTCGAGCGGTTCTCCCAACGGATTAATGACACGACCGAGGAGGGCATCTCCCACTGGAACGCTTAATACTTGTTCCGTTCGATAAGCTTTATCGCCTGCTGTTAACTCTTCTGGATTAGATAAGAATACAACCCCAACTGAGTTTTTATTTAATTTTTGAACCATACCTTTAATATTGTTTTTAAAGGTTAAGACTTCATTCATTTGAGCAAACGGCAACCCATTAACTTCAGCAGTTCCTGCAGACAGAGATTGAATGATACCGATTTCATCTACTTGTATATCAGAGGCAGATTTGTTTTTTACAGCTGATTTGAGGGCCTTTTTTTGTTCTGTCATTCGACCGTTTCTCCGTTTATTTTGTGTTTAATCTTTAAATTAAATTCTTCTTTCATCTTGTTGAAATATGAAAAAATATTCCAGTTTGCAACAAAAGAACCAGATTGAATGCGAAACCCAAAAACCAATTCTTTGTTTAGATTGAATTTAAATGTATAGCACTTCTCGCTTTTTAAGAATGATTTTAAAATTTCTTGTAGTTTTTGTTTTTGTTCATCAGTTAATTTGACGGCACTTTCTACGTGAATTGTGCCGATGTTTTCTGCATTATAAACAAACTGTTTTTTCTCATCTGCAGACAAATGTTTTAATTCTTTTTGAAAAAGAAAAAGTGTTTTTTCTGAAGATGTATCTACGCCAAAATCCCGTGCAATTTGTTGCAACATAGAAAGAACACTTTGTGTGCCGATTTCGGATAATTGATTTTCAAAAGCTTCTTTTTTTAAAAGTAGTTCCTGTTTAATCCGTTCTTCGCTTTCTTGTTTAAATTGGGATAATTCAGCTGTTTTTTCGGTTTTTAAAATTTTGACTTCATCTAACACATTTTGAAGTTGATGATTACGTTCATTTTCAAAATCTAATTCTTTTTGACGGAGTTTTTCAGAAGCTTCCTGCCATTTTTTATATTCAGCATTTGC
>JAFZGR010000260.1 GCA_017555325.1 Alphaproteobacteria bacterium
ATAAAGCATATACTCTTGAGTTTATCTGGTATACTTGCTCATGACGAGGAATACTAAATGTTTTTCTCTGTAAATGGAGTATTGTTCGAGCAGATATTTCTTTTTTGTTTTTAAGATACGATTTGTTCCGGTTATTTATTCAAAATAAGATATCGTTAATATTTATCATTCGGAGTCCCTGTTAGGGTTAGTGGTAGGTTTTGGAACTGGGTCAAGATAACTTCGTTCAATTTAATACGTAATTATGTTGATCGTACATTGAATAGATATTATTGTATATTAAATACTTTGAAGTAAGATGTTACAATGAATACTAAATATAATGAAACCTAAATAAAATATACTTAGGTTTATCATTATATATTTTTATATTTAAATAATAATCATTGACATTGCATTTGTTTTTTATATGCTTTAACAACATTTACTAAAAGCATAGCAACCGTCATTGGTCCAACGCCTCCGGGAACCGGTGTAATTGCTCCGGCTAATCCAATCATATCATCAAAAACAACGTCTCCGACTATTTTTTTATCTGCTTTTCGAATAATGCCGACATCAATTAAAATAGCTCCTTTTTTGACAAAAGATTTTTGAATAAGTCCTGCTGAACCCGTTGCAGAAATAATAATATCAGCATTTCGACAAACTTCAGCTAAATTAACTGTTTTAGAATGAGCTTGTGTGACCGTACATTGCTCACTTAGCAACAATTGTGTCATCGGTTTTCCGACCAAACGAGAACGTCCGATAACAACGGCATTTTTCCCTGTTAAATCCGGACAAACACTTTTTAAAAGAATTTTGCAGGCCAATGGGGTACATGGAATTAAATTCGGTCGATCGATAAATAAATTTCCCATGTTAATCGGGTGTAATCCATCAATATCTTTATCTGGATGTATTTCATCTAATACAGCATCTTCCGAAATATGTTTTGGTAATGGTAATTGAACAATAATACCATGTATATCCGGATGGTTGTTTAATTCCTTAACAAATGAAATCAATGCATCCTGTGTCATAACTGGTGATAAATGAAAAATTTGAGCATTTATTCCAATTTGTTCGGCGGCTTTCTTTTTGTGATTAACATAAATGATACTGGCAGGGTTATCTCCAACCAAAATAACAGCTAGTCCTGGTTTTGAATCAAAAGATGCAATTTCCGTTGCTAAATCATGTTCGATTTGCAATGCCATTTTTTTTCCATCTATAATCTGTGTATCTATTTTGTTCATTCCTATCACCTTACTTTCGTTCTATTACGGCAAAACGTTTTGCATTTTTTAATATTTTATCGGACAAACTTTCCATTTTTTCATTTTCAATTTGCATTTTTATTTGTGAATCTTCTGGTAAAACCTGCTTTTTAATAATATCACATTTCATAAAGAAGATATCGGTATCTGCTGTACGAACCGGTCCGATGACTGACTTTGTCGGATTTGATTTTAAAATATCAAATAGTTCTTCCGGTAATTGATTGGGAGACATCATTCCGGATTTTACGGATTCTTCAATGGCATATTTCTTTGCAAATTTCAAAAATTTATCGCAATTATTTAAAGCAATTAACTGTTTTTCCAGTTTAACGGCATGTTCTGTTGGAATAGCCATTTGTGCTAATTCCCAAATGGTTACAAAATCTTCTGTAATCGGTATTTTCCTGTCTTGAACCAATAATAATAAATACCCTTTTTTTGTTTTAAGCGGAACAGATATTTCTCCGGCACTTAATTGACGTAAAACCCCAGTTATCTCTTTGCCATAATGTTTTGAATCAATCCAACCGACTTCTCCGCCTGTTTCTTTGGATGAAGCAATTGAGTATTTGGCAACAACTTTATCAAAATCTGTCCCATTTAATATTTCTTTATAACACTCCTCTGCTGTTTCCTTTGTCGGAACTAAAATTTCAAAAACATAAAACTCTTCTTTTTGCAATTCTTTCCGTAATTCTTTCTTTTTATTTTCAATTTCCACTGATGTTGCTTCCGATATAGCAGAGCGTTGTTTCTGTAAAACTTGAATCCACATTAAATCAGCTCGAATTTGGTCTTTTAAAATGCGAACGGGAACCCCGTTTTTAGCTAGCATTTTAACCATTTCTCCGGATTTTAATCCGTTTTGTTGTTCTAAATGAGAAATAGCATCTTCTATTTCCGAATCCTTAACAGAAAAACCGGAACGTTTTGCTTCTGTTATTTTTACTTTGTCATCAATAATAGCATTTAAAGCTTCTTCAATATATTGAGCTTTTCGTTTGTTGCTTAAATACTGTGCTTTTTGAATGGCGATTAATTTTGCCCGAGCTTCTACATCATAATTGGAAATAGGCTCATCATTTACAATTGCAACAATTTCACCGGCAAATACCGGCTGAACAATCCATAATATACAACTTAATAAAAGTATACCATACTTCATAAAAAAATCTCCTGTTTTATATTTGTCCTAGCGTCTTAAGTACAAACTTTACAACAAATGAAGTGTCCCCCTTATAATCTCTATCACTTGTAAAAGAACGGCTTAAATCAAAAACAATGGCTGTACAGTCATTATCATATTGCAAAACTGTTCCATATTCGGTTGGACCTTTATCTTCCCGTGCAAAATTATACCGATAATATCCAGACATACTCCAATTTTTACTTAATTTAGATGAACCGAATAACAAAACTTCTTTTCTTTCGTTATAAAATGTATCAGCTAAACTAACAGCTTTTAGTTGGGTATAATCTATCCCTAAACGCAAGGGACCTTTTGTGCCAACAAGTGTAATTTCATTTTTTTTCATTTCTAAAGTCTTTTCATCCATACGGAATCTATATGCTAATGAAATAGCATTACAATTAATTTGCATCCGCCCGACATAATCTGAAAAATGAGACTCCGTTCCTAAGATTTCATTGAGCTCGTCATCTCCTGAAAACCGATAAGATTGTCCAAATAAAAAAGACATAGACCGGTTTTTTTGATCAAATAATGACCATTGTACACCATAATTGGCACGTGTTCCTGTTTCAACCCTATCATAACCGACAAAACGATTTTCGGAAAATAAATTTGTATCATCAAAATCAATATCCGTACTGTCAATATTCGGTATTTTAGATTTATTACCGCTAACAGGTGATGTCACCAACATTACAATTGGCTCTAAAATCTGTGAAATTGTATCATTATATTTTATAAGGGGATAACCGATTTTAGCCGAAGCAATCGGATAAAATCTTCCAGTTGTATATGTTTCGTCCTTAGGTTGTTGTGCAAAACTGTATTTACCTGTATCAATATTGTATATATCACCTCGTACACTTGCTTTTAAATCAATATTAGCTCCAAAATCAGTCATAACCGGTAAGGCAAGGCCTTGTGTAAAGGATGCTCGGTCTGATTTAAATCGTTGACGGGTGTTATAAATAATGGCATTCATATTGGAAAAAGTGTATAATCCATTATCTGTCAATGGGGCAGAATTAAATACATAATTTACGGTTGGAATAAAAATCGGTAATGATTTTGAATCTATATTGTTCCATAAATTTTGGAATGATAGTCCCGTAAAATTAAAATAATTTTGTGTTCCAAACCGTTCAGCTGTTACAAATGATTGTAAATATGCCTGTGAGGTATTAACCCCCGGTAAATCATATCGCCGAAAATACGTATCGGAAGATGATCGATAGTATTGTCCGCTTAAACGCCAGGTATCAGAAATATCATATCGCAATAATGCTTTAATATGCCCTTGTTTAGATCCATCCTCATCTTTTGTTCCGCTTCCTTGTAAATTAATGGAGGCATGAGAAAACAATGCACTATAATCAAACATGCCAAGAGGATCATG
>JAFZGR010000261.1 GCA_017555325.1 Alphaproteobacteria bacterium
AACAGCATTTTCATATTTTGCTTTAATAATGTTCATCGGGGCTTGACCTGGACGGAAACCTTGAATTTTTGCTTCTTTGCGAATTTGTTCTAATTTTTCATTTTGTTTGTCTGTAAATTCTTTTGCAGGAATAACAACTGTAAAAGAATGAGCTAACTTTGTCTTTGTCATATCTAATAAATCCTTTTATATCAAACATTTTTGGTGCGGACGAAGAGACTCGAACTCCCACGCCTTTCGGCAACGGCTTCTAAGACCGTCGTGTCTACCATTCCACCACGTCCGCTCGTTAAGCGTTAATCATATAACATATCTTTTTAAAAAAAGAAAGACTTTTTATGTGCTTTTTTTGAAAAAAAATAGACGAGGGGTATTTTTTTGTTGAAAATCTGCTTCTTTTTGTTTTTAAAATCGGCTTGAGTATAAAAATATTTATAGAGAAAATTATTTCTGTCTATTGACTTTTTTTTTAATTAATATATAGTGGGATAAGATAGAACGGAACAGGAATAAAATGACAGAACATCGTTTAATTACACCTCAAAAGCTTGCCGGTGATGAAGAATTATACACTGGATTGCGTCCGCAAAGTTTGTCTGACTTTGTGGGGCAAAAAAATATCTGTGAAAATTTGCAGGTTTTTATCGAGGCGGCACGTAAACGCTCTGATGCGTTGGATCATACCTTGTTATTTGGACCTCCGGGATTAGGCAAAACAACACTTGCACAAATTATATCCAAAGAGTTGGGTGTTGGTTTTCGTCCTACTTCCGGTCCGATGATTTCAAAGGCGGGCGATTTAGCCTCCATTTTAACCAATTTGGAACCTCGAGATGTTTTGTTTATTGATGAAATTCATCGTTTGAATCCAACAGTGGAAGAAGTTTTATATTCGGCAATGGAAGATTTTCAATTGGATATTATTATCGGTGAGGGACCAGCCGCTCGTTCCGTAAGAATTGATTTGCCTCCGTTTACATTGGTTGGGGCAACAACCCGTTCCGGTTTGTTATCCAATCCGTTAAGGGACCGATTTGGTATACCGTTACGGTTGGAATTTTATACAACCGAAGATTTAATGAAAATTGTCAAACGAGGTGCCCGTTTGTTGAATTTAAACATGAGTGATGATGGTGCACATGAAATTGCTTGCCGCTCTCGGGGAACGCCTCGTATTGCCGGACGTTTATTGCGCCGTGTTCGTGATTTTGCTGGTGATAATGTGGTAGATAAAGCATTGGCAGACATGGCTCTGACTCGATTGGATGTTGACAAATTCGGATTGGATTTGATGGATAGACGCTATTTGCGTTGTATTGCTGAAAAATATGCAGGTGGGCCTGTCGGGGCAGATACTTTATGTGCCGCTTTATCGGAAGAACGAGATACGTTGGAAGAAATTATTGAGCCATACTTAATGCAGTTGGGATTGGTTATGCGGACACCTCGTGGTCGGATTATTTCACAGGCTGGTTGGAAACATTTGGGATTGGCTGTGCCAAACACTTCTTTACAAGGCACGTTGTTGGAGAATTTATAAAGGAACAAAATATGATTCATCAAATGGATTTACATATATATTATCAGGATACGGATGCTGGTGGCATCGTATATCATTCCAAGTATTTGGATTTTGCCGAACGGGCTCGTTCCGAATTGCTTTTTGATATGGGACTGTCAAATACAAAATTAATTGAGCAGGGGGTTGCCTTTGTTTTAAGACAGGTTCATATTGATTATCGTAAACCGGCTCGATTAGATGAATTAATTACCATTCAAACTGTTGTGACAGATATTAAAAATGCCAGTATGGAAATGGAACAAACATTCATACGAGGAGATGAAACGTTGGTTGTCATTCGGTTGCAGTTAGCTTTTGTTAACCCGGAAAATTTACGCCCCGTTCGGATACCCTGTGAATTAAAAGAACAATTTACACACTATAACAAGGAGAATTAAGAATGCAGGAAGAAGCTGTCAGATCATCATTATCTATGTATGGAATGTTTATGGATTCCGACGTATTTATGAAATTGTTAATTTTAGGATTGCTTTTTGCCTCAGTCTGTTGTTGGGCAATTATTTTTGATAAAGCCTTTTTATTCAAACGGATACGTCTTGGAATGAAAACTTTTGAAGAACAGTTTTGGTCCGGTGGTTCATTGGAAGCCATTTATAATAGTCATGCACAAAATCCGTCTAATCCTTTGGCTTTGATTTTTGTGACGGCCATTCAGGAGTTTCGTCGTTCTTTAACTGAAAAGAAAAAAGCTGGTTCTAATATTAAAATTCAGGAACGGATTGACAAAGTGATGCAAATTGCCATTGATAAGCAAGTGGATAAAATGGAGACAAAAATGATTTTTTTGGCTTCTACCGGATCTGTTGCCCCGTTATTGGGTTTGTTTGGTACTGTTTGGGGAATTATGGATAGTTTTAATGCTATTGGCTTAACACAAAGTACAAATATTGCAGCTGTTGCCCCCGGTGTTGCCGAAGCTTTATTTACAACGGCTGTTGGGTTGATTGCTGCTATTCCGGCAGTGATTGCTTATAATAAATTATCAAATGATATTGATCGAATTGCACACCGAATGGAAACATTTTCCGATGAATTAAGTGCTATTTTATCCCGTCAGATTGAACATGTGGAGGCATAGGAATGCCACGTTCTATTCGTAAAACAAAAATTCGGGCAGAAGTTAATTTAACACCTTTGATTGATGTTATGACCTCCCTGTTGGCAATTTTTATGATAACCGCCCCCTTGTTGACATCAGGGATTCCTCTTAATTTGCCGAAAGGGGACGGAAAACAGATTGAAGGACAAGATAAAACATTGGATATCAGTATTGATGCCAAAGGACAAATTTATGTTGGAACAGATATGGTTGAAAAAGGGGGTTTAATTAAAAAAGTGCAAGCGATTGTTGCCGAAAATCCGGCAATCGGAATGGTTATCAGTGGCGATAAGGATTCGGCATATGGAACGGTTATTGAAGTAATGGCGTTGCTTCGGTCTGCCGGATTTACACAGGTTGGATTGAAAACAGATGCAAAAGTGGTTATGCCATAGATAAAAAGGTAAATAAAATGAGTGATTTATGTAATGATATTGAATCAGCACAAAGGCAATCTTATTCCTTGGGATTGTCTGTGGGGTTACATGTCATTATTCTGTTTTTAATGCTGTTTAATTTTTCATGGCAGACAAATGAATTTGAAAAAACACCACCGGCTATTTTGATGGTGGATTTAACAAAAGTTCAATTGGCAGATAAAACAAATTTGCCCCCTGAAGTCAAAGTCAAAAAGAAAGAACCGAAAAAAGAGGCTGCTCCTAAGCCACAGCCAAAGCCAAAAGAAAAAAAACAGGCAAATAAAACACCAACCGTAAAAAAAGAACCGGTTGTTAAAAAGTCGGAACCGATTAAACCGCAAGCAAAACCGGTGCAAAAAGATGCCGTTAAAGTTAATGAACCGAAGAAAGTGAAAAAGCAGGAACAACAGAAAAAAACAGTTCAAAAGCCTAAAACAACCCCTAAACCAGCGCCAAAGCCGGTGACTAAACCACAACCTAAAAAAACAACACAATCAGATGGTTTAAAAAGTTTATTGGCATCGGTTGAAAAAGTGAAAAAACCAGCCAATCCGGCACCTGAAACAGACGTAGATACAACACCCGAGAGTGGTTTAGAGGTAAATGAGGGAATTAAAGGCGGAACAGGAGGCAGCCGATTGGAAGCATTGACAATTTCGGAAAAAGACTTAATTGCAAATAAGATACGTGGCTGTTGGAATGTGAATGCCGGTGTCGAAAATGCCGAGAAAATGATTGTTGAATTAAAAGCATACGTGAATAAAGACGGACGAATCAGTAGTGTCCGTATATTGAATATGAAAAATGATCCGGTCTTTCGGTCAATGGCCGAAAGTGCTAAGCGGGCCATTTATGTATGTGACGGATTAGGGGCAGAATCACCGTTTAAAATTTTGTCAACCAAGCATCCGGAAAATTACAGTTCATGGAAAGAGATTTATTTGCGGATGAATCCAATTGATGGAGGAGTTTTTTAGATGAGTAAATTATATAAAATATTTTTAGTATTCTGTTTGTTATGTTTTTGTCAAAATGTTCAGGCAGAATTAAGAATTGATGTCAGCGGGGCTCAATCGGAACCGTTACCGTTTGCCATGCAGGATTTAATCAGTGATGATTGGGCAACATCGGATTTAGGTAAAGAAATTACGGCTGTTGTTGTGGCGGATTTGGAGCGTTCCGGTTTGTTTAGATATATTAATCCGGATGCGTATATTCAAAAATTTACCAATGCCAATACTCGTCCTAATTTTGCTGATTGGCAAGCCATTCAGGCTCAGGCTCTTATTTACGGAACCATTAAAGAGCAGGGGACAAAATTAAATGTTTCGTTTAGAATTTGGGATGTGTTTGCTCAAACACAAATGGAAGCAAAATCGTTTACGGCACCGGCCGAATCATGGCGAAAAGTTGCCCACATGATTGCTGACTATATTTATGAACGAATGACCGGTGAAAAAGGATATTTTGATACACGGATTGCGTTTATTTCCGAAACGGGTAATCAGTTAAACCGTGTTAAAAAGTTGGCGGTTATGGATCAGGATGGCGAAAACGTTGTTTATTTAACAAATGGTAAAGATTTGGTTTTAACGCCTCGTTTTTCACCTAATATGCGTGAAGTAACCTATTTTTCATATCAAGACGGGAAACCAAAAGTTTATATTATGAATTTGGCAACCCGTAAATCTTCATTAGTCGGTAATTTTCCAGGGATGACATTTGCCCCTCGTTTTGCTCCGGATGGTGATAATTTGATAATGAGTTTGGCTAATAGAGGAAATGCCGATATTTATACTTACAATTTACGGACAAGAGAAAAGAAACGCTTAACAAATCATCCGTCCATTAACACTTCTCCCAGTTATTCACCGGATGGTAAGCAGATTGTGTTTAACTCGGACAGAGGTGGTAATCAACAGCTATATATTATGAATGCTGATGGTAGTAATGTTCATCGGATTAGTTTTGGAGAAGGGACATATGCAACACCGGTTTGGTCTCCACGGGGTGATTATATTGCGTTTACCAAAATCAGACACGGACAGTT
>JAFZGR010000262.1 GCA_017555325.1 Alphaproteobacteria bacterium
GAATCAGGTTTCCAGGAAATATCTTTCGTATCAACCAAATTCATATTAAGTCCCCAAAATAAGCAATATAAATCATATGCTTGATTAAACAATTGATAAGCTTCGTTTTTGTTACCCATTGATTGTTGTTTTGTGCCAACTTCCATTAAGCGCATACTGGTAGCTAATAAATGTTTGGAAATACACCATACTTCTCCTTCATAGGATGGAATAACCTTTAACATTAAATTTTTACGCATTTCCCGAATATCTTGAACCATATCATAAAAAGAATTTTTACCTGTTTTAGCACCAGAAAAAATTAAATGTTCTTCAATACTGATTAAATTCATAATAGCAATTGTTAAATCTTGATCAGAAGATAAATCTTTTGGATTTTTCTTTTTCATATTATCAATACGTTCAACAAATTCTTTTACATTTTTTGCTTTTTCCATATTTATCTACTTATAAAGTTATTTTTCTAACAATTCAATATTTGCTTCATTTTTAACGGCACAATCACATAACGGATAAAAATAAAACAAGGTGCTGACAATACCAACCAGCAAAACAGGGACAACAACTTTTTCAAATGGAAAATGAGCGTGTCCACCATTTTTAGCTTTCATCCATGCATAAAAATGAATACCTGCAATAAACGTTAATGCTCCAATTATATTGCTTAACAAGAACGAATCTATATATAAAAAACCGATAATGAGTGGTTCATAAGGAATACTGCCAGGCATTGCCGGAATGTACATTAAACCAATGGAAGCAATAGATAATCCCATAATTATTTGATTGCGACCGACAAAAAACCACTGCTTTTTATTCATCCATCGTAAAAGGAAATACCCGAAAATCGCTAATAATGCGCCAGACCAAACTCCAATAACACACTTATCTAAACCAGATTTTTCAGCTAAATATAAAGAAGCCCCTACTGTGACCATACAGACAGGACAAGCCGGATTTGCCAAAGATTTTAATGAAATGAATAATACTGTTAAAAAAGACCCTAATTTAAACAATTTTTCCTAAAAAATTTTAAGATATTTTCTTATAGCGTTATTTTGAAAAAAAATCAACCACTAAAAATAGTTCTGTTTTTACAGAATATGAGAAAATTGCATTTTTTGAAATAACAACAAATCATTATATTTGTCATCATATTGAACTTTTAAATCTATGATAGCATTTTCTATCTAACAATTTTGAATATGTTTCAACATTACAGCATCCTACCGAAATCAGATTTTTGATAAAAAGACAGAAAACACAATGAATCAGCTTATCATATAAAGAAAATGATTAATCCTCGGATTGTTTACAATAGAATTTAAATCCTTCCTGATAAACAAATCGACCGGATTTGCGGCAGAGTGATTGTGAAACATCATCAGATCCAATTTCATTTGTTTGCGTATCTATTGCGCCGATATGGCAACTACCGTCAACATCTTGCCATTCATCCGATTCACAGGTTGATACACAATATGCATTTGTTTCACTTGAATTTACATTAATTGTCATGGTTCTGCGTGAACAACTTTCACACGTCATTTTTGCTTCTACACTATTAGGAATCTGAACTTTCAACTCTGTTATATCACATTGCATACATCCCGTTAAAGTTAAAAAAGTAATATTTTCAGTACATCCATCATGAACACACTGCCCGTCTGATGTTAAACGGCGTAAACCATTGCAAGAGGCACATTCTTCTGCTGTTGCTTTATAGGCAATGTTTGACTGTCACAGCGACGGCATATGCCGGTATTGTCCCGATAATATACTCCAACTCCAGCGGAATAATTCGAGAATTTTCCAACACCATCATTATTGCATACCCCTGACGTTCCCGGGTTATAGTAAATACAATATCCATCTAAATAAATATGATTACCACACGCTTCGCATTCTGCTTGGGCTGTATTACCTATTGTTTTTAATGTTCCAGATGTTGGACAAGTTTGACAATTACCACCAGCAGAATGAAGATTTCCTGTTCCACAATTCTTGGGAGAACAGTAATTGGCATATGTTCCATTATAAACAGCATGAGTGTCAGTCCCACATCCATTTGCACAAATATTCTTAAGTGTTGTACTTGTAAAACTCCCATTACCGATACTAATGCCACTTCCAATATCTGAACATGCAATGCTTTCCACTGTAATTCATAATGTGATTTTTACCACAATTGGGAAAACAAAACTTTTTCTCTGTATCCACAATTCTTCCACAATTTTTATTACAACCCAAATCTGCTTCTGATCAGTTTATTTTTTTATTAAAAATATTATTAATCATCAATAATAAAAAAAGGTTTCAGAACCTAATCCGAAACCTTAAAAACACATTTAAAATATGTCATTATGATGTAAAATCATTCCATATTTTTTTTATTTGGCACAAGAAATCACTACACGCTTCTTGATTCGTATCTTTACTTTCTGCGGCAAACTGTTGAAGCAATTCTTTTTGTTTAGCACTTAAATGTGTTGGTGTTTCTACACGGAATGTTACATACATATCACCATAAGAATCGCTTTTTAAACGGGGCATTCCTTTTCCTTTGATTTTAATTTGTGTCCCACTTTGCATACCAGCTTTAATTTCCACTTCCTCTGCCTTTCCCGTCATTGTTGGAACAGCAACCTTACCCCCCAGTGCCGCAGTTGTCATCGGAACAGGCATTTCACAATACAAATCTGTTCCTTCTCGATCAAAAATACTATGTTTTTTAACTGTTACAAAGACATATAAATCGCCTGCAGGACCTCCATGCATTCCTGCATCCCCTTCTCCGCTCAAACGCATCCGAACACCGGTTTCAACCCCTTTCGGAATAGAAATCTCCAAAGTGCGTTTTTTCCGAATACATCCTTGTCCTTTGCATGCTGAACAAGGGTCTTTAACTGTTTTACCCGTTCCATGACAATCCGGACAATCGGTATCCATAATAAAAAAGCCCTGCCGCTGACGAACACGCCCCATACCTCCACAAGTCGGACATGTTTCAACCGATTTACCGCCTTTTCCCCCACAATCTTCACAAGGTACGGTTGTATTAACAACAATGGATTTTTTAACCCCTTCAAAAGCTTCCTGTAAAGTAATTGACACATCATACCGAACATCGGCGCCTCGTGTATTTGCATCCGTCGTATGACTTCGTGAAGCCCCACCAAAACCACGGAACATTTCTTCAAAAATATTTTCAAAACCGGAACCCGCAAAATCAAATCCGCCAAATCCGGCACCACCACCAAATCCATTATTTCCGTTAGCAAAAGCAGCATGTCCGTAACGATCATAAGCAGCTCGTTTTTGTTCATCTTTTAAAACTTCATAGGCTTCATTAATTTCTTTAAACTGAACTTCTGCCGCAGCATCTCCCGGATGAACATCCGGGTGACATTCTTTTGCTTTTTGCCGAAAAGCCCGTTTAATTTCACTTGCGGTTGCATCCTTAGAAACACCCAACATATCATAGTAATCTTTTTTAGCCACGTTGTACCCTTTATGCTAACAATTAACGTTTTCTTTTTTATGCCGAAAGGTCTTTTCTTGGCATACAATTATATGCTATCAGAAAAGACCTTGGCTGTCTATACGCTTTTAGACTTATTTTTTAACTTCTTCAAAATCAGCATCTACAACCGTATCATCAGCTTTTGAAGATGTATCGGATTCGGCAGAAGCAGAAGTAGCATC
>JAFZGR010000263.1 GCA_017555325.1 Alphaproteobacteria bacterium
CCACCCAACACTTTATCATCCGGACAACATTTTAATTGATGGGGATTATCACTGTCTTTAACGCATTGTTCTTTGGGACCACAATAGGATTTACATAATCCATCTGAACAAGTCCCACACCGACAATCATTATCATAACGACAACGGGTAATTCCATGGCGGGAATCTTCCGGTACTTCTTCTTTACCCAGCATATCTTTATAAAATTCATACGCCAATTCCACTTTTTCTGCCGAATTACAAATATCAGCAGTTGCTTCAAATTCTTCAATGCCTACAAAAATGGAATACGGCGATTGCCATTGGCTTTGTAAGAGCAACTTGCAAATATCACTTGGCACTTCGGAAAGAAATATTTCAAAATAATCTTCATACTGTGGACTCATCCGAGCCATAATCGGATAACCCATTCGGGTTGTATTGCCTAACTCCATTTCAATTTCACCGACATGATTGGCTTCAATTAATTTATCCATTTGATACGCAATATCATTTGCCCGAATGGCTAATTCATTAACTGTTTCATTGGCAATATATTTGTTCATGGCAAATTTATACCCCAGTATGCCAGCAACACTTAATACCCCAATAACGGCAAGCACGCCCAACATTTCAACCATACTCCGACCGGCTTCATTGAACTTTGTTTGCATATTTTTCTCCCTTTATAAAATTATTCTTATGAAATGAGTATATAAAAAGGTACGATAAATTACAACAAATTTTTTCACTTTTTTTTATTTTTTTGATTTTAAATAACACATTCAATTAAAATAATAATTTTTTATTTTTTTTAAAATCCGATTTTCCCGATTTGAAGCGGGAAAAAAAGGTACCTTTTTGTACAGACGTCTATCTTATCAAAAAAATAATTGATAAAAGAACATAAGAATAACCAAAATAAATAATAAAAAACATTATCACTTATTTGGCTAAAAGAAGATATTATTCCATCAAACAGAAACCGAGGTATAGAGATATCAAATCAACTAACGAATGTGCTATACTCAAAACATTTATTCAATTTAGAGATAGAAAATTTTAACTATCTTTCATTGTCTTATACACAAACATGAGATGATAATTATTTATGTTATATTATTAACTTTAATTATCCGAAAATATTTTTAAAACCCATCACCAAATTCCTTTGTCTAAATTTGGTGTTGTATTTACCATTATTTCTTGTGCAAATTTCGGCAAATTATCTTGTTTTACTTTTATCCTATCAACTTTTTACCAAACTTATTTTCGCAATTGTCTGATTGCCCCAATTAACGGTTCTAAACCTTTTTTTAACATAAAGAGCGGACCCAGAAAAAACGGAACAAAAAAAAGAATAGGAATGTCTGTTTCACGATAAAAGAAGACATCTGTACCTGATCCGCTTAAAAAGGTTTCAAATTCACCTTTTTTACGATAGGCATTCCCCTCTTGATTATCAGAAAGATGTTTAATTTCAATTTTTTCTGTTTTTGTGTTTAAATACAAAGTTGAACCATTGTTTCTCTCTGCAATAATCAATCCTTGCACTTGATTTAACGGTATCGTTTTAACCGGTTGATATTGTAGTAGCATCCAGTTAATTTTCATTACTTCACAAACGGCACTTGATTGCGTACACATCAATTTTGTCACATTTTGTGAAGTAAACAATGCAAAACAAGCACCCAACAAAAAAAACAGAACAAAAATACACCATACCGTAAGAAATCCAATCATCCCATACAAGCCGCCTTTTGTTTCAACATTGTCAGATTGAGATAATCTATCCATATTTTCATTTTCAAAATTTTGTTTTCTTATTCCGCCAATTATTTTAGTTTTGTGAAACATTATTATTCTCCTTTATTTATATGGTGTAGCCAACAAAGCATTTATACCTAATTCATCCCGATACAGAAAGACCATAACAATACCGATTATTAAAATCAATAAAGCCACAAGTGAAGATGAAAATTTAGAAACAGACGGCAATTGAATCTGAATATTATTTTCTCTTAAATAATTTGAATATATGCGACAAGATGACAAAATATAAATCGGTCTAAAAACAACCTGAATAAAAAACAAGGCTACAAGCATCGGAAGAC
>JAFZGR010000264.1 GCA_017555325.1 Alphaproteobacteria bacterium
CATTACATTTAAGTCTTTATAAACAGGTTCATCTTTGGTTGTATCAATGCTACCGTTTAAAGACATTTCCAAGTCTGCCATTTTGTTTTTCATAGCTATCGTCCACAGATTATTCTCCTCTGATAAGGTTAAATCTGTTTCAAATGATTTAACGGATTTAATAAATTCATTTTCTGATTTTAGATTGGCTTTTCCCATAAACAAACCTAATTCAGATGTGCCAAAAACCACATTCATGTCCGAAACAACAACATTATCCGTTCCGACACCAACAAATGTTCCTTTTCCATGCAAAGATGCATTAGCCATTTCCTGTGTTGTCAATTCTTCGATTTTTAATGTTCCGTCATTTACTGTTCCCAATAAACGACCTTTTCCGATAGGAAGCATATGAAAACGAATATTATTTAACGCTAATTCAACTTGTCCGTTAAATTTCTTTAAAAGAGCGGCATCTTGAAGATAATCTTTTATTAAAACAACAGATTTTGTAATGTCCTGTGCTTCTTTTGGTTGCTTATATCCCGTATAGGCATCAAAATCCAATCCAGAAATATTTAATTTAGCCGTAACAATTGGCAATTTATCTGTTTGTTGATAAGCGATTTTCCCGGAAATACGTCCCTTATCTATTTCCAAAGCTTCAATTTCAGACGTAAACTTGTCCGGATAAATCAAAACATTTCCTTTAAATCCAACTTTTTGCAACAAAGAAGGTGCTACTTTTCGTACATCAGCATATTTAGAAATAAAATCTTTAAATTTAGCCGACTGTCCAACAATCAACAATAACAATCCTGTTTTACCGTCTTCTGTTAAAGAACCACCTTCAAAGGATACGGTTGTATCTCCGGACAAAATACCTTTTCCACCTTTCACATGAAAACGATTTCCACGTTTTTCCATATCAATGGTTAAATCTTTAACAGTTTCTTTTCCCCAAACAAAATTTTGCACATTCACTTTAAAATTAAAGTTTGGTCGTTTGGAATCAATCATTGCATCCCACTGAATGTCAGATAAAAAGTCCTTCCACAAATCGTAATTTAATGTGTTAATAGCAATAGTCGCTTTATAATTCAGCTTTTTGTTAATTTCTTCTCTACCCAAAGAACCCGTAACGGCAACTGCATCTTCTTGATTACCAAAGCGAATGGTAAAACTTTTAAACGTATCTGCCCCATTGTCGGATTCGTATGTCAAACTACCGGAAGATGGGATATTAAGAGCCGTATTCAGTGGTTTTAATCCTAAAATTTTCAAAAACTCATTTGGTCGGGCAACCGAAAAAGAACCATCAGCCGTTATTTGTGACGTTTGTTCGATACTTGGAGTAACATTTCCACTTAAATCAAATGAAAAAGCATTGTTTTTTTCTACCAAATTAACAGTAAACGGAACGGGAGAATCTGTTCTCAATCTTTTAACGGTTAATTTTGCCGTCATAGCTTTTTTCAACGTCTCAAATGTGCCATCAAATGTAAAAGGACCTTGCAATGATTCTAAAATTAAGTTGCCATTAATTTTTTCAACATTCCATTTTGTTTTTGCAATACCATTAACATATTCTATCGTGCCATTATGGATAAACATCGAATCAATACGTGTTTGACTAACATCCATATTCATAAAATCCGTTGAA
>JAFZGR010000265.1 GCA_017555325.1 Alphaproteobacteria bacterium
TGTCCGGATAAACAAGTATGGCGCCAAAAAGAAGACGGAACATATGGTTGTGTTTGTCGGCATGATTATGAATATGGAGAAGATTGTACCCGATGTGAACCGCCTCGTAGTTGGAATATAGGCAATCAGAGTTGTCAATGCCCAGCAAACAGACCGATATGGGAAAATGGAACCTGTAAGTGTACATCCGATACAGACTGCCAATATAGCGGAACAGGTTTTTGTTGTGATGAAACGGAGCAAATTTGCCGTCAATGCGTTGAATCGGATTGTGATAAAACCAAAGGATTAACATTAGCGGATGGTCGGTGTGCCTGTTCGGGACGGAAGGAATGGCGACAAGATGAGGGGGATTCTGAACCGAGTTGTAAGTGTCCTATTAATACCCCTCCGGAAGCAAATTCTGAAACGTGCGAATGCCCTGATGGCTTGGATTTAATAGAAACAACAAGCGATACAGGAGAAAAAGTGTTGGAATGTGTAGCATCTTGTCCAAGTGATACCGGTTTTAAAGGAGGTAGAACTGACGGAGGATTATGTGAATGCGATACATCAAAAGGATACAAAGCAACCGCTCAGGATGTAAATGGCGCATTAACATGTGTATGTGATGAAGCGAATAATTATTATAGTGCACAGGGAAAATGTGTGAAATGTGTTCCGGTGGATGATGCGTGGGTACAACAACGGAAAAGCAGTTTAATGACAAATAATGAAATTGTTGATTTTAATTCAATTACATATATAGATGCTGATAATCCAAGGGTTTGGTATTGTGGGGTGACAGCTTATGGTCCTGTCCCCGGACAACATATATTTAACCCTTCGACAAATAAGATTTGTAATTATAATGAGGTTTTAATTAAAGGTAGTGACGGCAAATTCAAATGTTCTGCACACTGTATAAAAAGTGGAGCGGGCTATGAAAGATATACACCTTGGGGATTTTGCGCTTGTCGTTTTGAACGCACTTGGGATGTGGCAACAAAAAAATGTGTATCGCCGTGTACATCGGGCAGTTATCGTAATGGAAAATGCGATCCATGTTATATGAACCATTATACTTTTAACGGAACGACTTGTCAGGGGCCCAGTTGTAATGGTGTACAAGCCTGGACAAAGGGTTCAATGAATTTTAGTTATCATACTTGGCTCAATAAAACACCGGCTTCTTGTCATACAATTCAGTCTACCGGACGGGCTTATCAAACCGAAACGGGAGCCTGTTCATATCAACATGGCTGTACGCTTTCAAATACAGCAACGCCCAAGTGCGCTGTTGGAATTACCATAACAAGTGATTGTGAATGTGCTAGTGGCGATAAGACGGGGATTTGTTGTTCGGTTACAACTTATCAAAGTGGTGGAAAATGTGTATCTTGTCCAATAGGACAAATTCCCAATTCCTCCCGAACGGGATGTGCGGCATGTCCGGCAAACAAAATTACGCAAAACGGAAAGTGTGTTTCGTGTCAAAAAGGATATTATCCGAGCAGTCAGCAAAACAGATGTTTGGCTTGTCCAGAAGGCAGAACAACCGATGAAGATGGTTTAACGTGTAGTGTTTGTGTTGATAATATGAAAGTGTTTAACATGATAACAAACCGATGCGAATGTCCGCCGGAAACAACGATTGAAGATCCCGTTAACGGAAAGTGTATTGTCGTTGAAACTGAAATGCCGGAAGAAGAAATTGTTGAGAATCAATAAGGCAGTATAGGTTAAAAAAAAGATATGTTGTCATTAAAACGGATTTTTTTATTTATCGAGATAAATCTTAAAAAAGGGACTTGCATTTTTTCTGAAAATGTGCCTAAATGATAAACGATTTTTAAAAAATACGGGAAGAGCCCGTATCAATGAACTAGAACAAAGGAGAAAATGTATGACAGTTCGTGTTGCAATTAATGGCTTCGGTCGTATTGGTCGTTTAGTCTATCGTGCTTTCTTGGAATCTGGTCGCAAAGATATCGATATCGTTGCGATTAATGATTTGGGTGATGCTAAAGCTAATGCCTATTTGTTAAAATATGATTCCGTTCACCGTGCAACATCTTTTGATGTTCGTGCCGAAGGCGATTATATTATTGCCGGCGATTATAAAACAAAAGTAATCGCTCAACGTGATCCGACACAATTACCATGGAAAGAAATGGATATTGATATCGTTATGGAATGTACGGGTATCTTTACAGCAAAAGAAAAAGCTATGGTTCATATTGAAGCCGGAGCAAAACGTGTTTTAGTTTCTGCTCCGTCACAAGGTGCTGACAAAACAATCGTTTACGGTGTTAACCAAGACACATTGACAACAGAAGATTTAGTTGTTTCAAATGCTTCTTGCACAACAAACTGTTTAGCTCCGGTTGCTTATGTATTAGATAAAGAATTTGGCATTGAACAAGGGTTTATGACAACAATTCACTCTTATACAAACGATCAAAAAATCTTGGATCAAGTCCATAAAGATTTATATCGTTCCCGTGCCGCAGCAATGAGCATGATTCCGACATCAACAGGGGCTGCAAAAGCCGTTGGTTTGGTTTTACCGCAATTAGCTGGTAAATTGGATGGTGTCTCTATTCGTGTTCCGACTCCGGATGTTTCTATCGTTGATGCTAACTTAATTATGAAACGTACTGTCACAAAAGAAGAAGTGAATGCCGTTGTGAAAAAATACGCAGAAGGCGAATTAAAAGGCATTTTAGGTTACAATGAAGATCCATTAGTATCTATTGACTTTACACACAATCCACACTCCTCAACATTTGACGGTAATGGTACAAAAGTGATGGGTGGTACACAATTGCGTGTTATGAGCTGGTACGATAATGAATGGGGCTTCTCCAATCGTATGCTTGATACAGCAGCTTATATGGGTTCATTGATTAAATAATTGGTGTTAACCGTTGTGAAAGGAGGGAATGGACTGTCTTTTGACAACGTTCCCTTTTTTTACTTTTATTGTTATTAAACTGTATGAAAAAAGGATATAATATGACATACAAAACACTTGATGATTTTGATTTTTCCGGCAAAACGGTTTTTGTACGGGCTGATTTAAATGTTCCGGCAAAAGAAGGTAAAATTACGGATATGACTCGTATTGACCGTTTTGTGCCAACTTTAAAAGAATTGGTATCAAAAGGGGCAAAAGTTGTTGTTGCCTCTCACTTTGGTCGTCCGAAAGGCGAAAAAAATCCGGAATATTCTATGGCATTTATTGCAGATGCTTTGGGTAAAGCCAGTGGATTAAATGTAACATTTTCAGAAGATTGTATTGGTGATAAACGAGATATGCTTGTTCGTGGTATGCAATCCGGCGATGTTTTGGTTGTTGAAAATTTGCGTTTCTATAAAGGGGAAGAAGCAAATGACAAAGACTTTGCTGAACAATTAGCAAGTGGTATTGATGTTTATATTGATGATGCTTTTTCAACAGCTCATCGAGCTCATGCTTCAACGGAAGGAATGGCTCATTTATTACCCAGAGGTGCTGGTCGCTTAATGCAAGAAGAATTGGAAGCCTTAGATAAAGCTTTGGGTAATCCACAACGTCCGGCTGTTGCATTAGTCGGGGGATCAAAGGTTTCGACAAAATTGGATTTGTTGGCTAATTTAGTTAAAAAAGTTGATTTCTTATGTATTGGTGGGGGTATGGCACATACTTTCTTAGCTGCCAAAGGAATTCAAATGGGAGAAGGATCATT
Source organism: Alphaproteobacteria bacterium (assembly GCA_017555325.1). GTDB lineage: Bacteria > Pseudomonadota > Alphaproteobacteria > CAAHEQ01 > UBA3637 > RGIG4140. The sequence goes on from JAFZGR010000265.1 coordinate 3,711, forward strand.
GGTTGAACCATCCATGATTGATACTGCTAAATCTATTTTAGCAAATGCTGGAAATTGTACAATTATTTTACCGATTGATTTAACTTGGGCAGACCAATTTGGAGAAGGACAAACACCGCATGTTTCTGATGCAGATGCTGTTCCGGCAGGTAAAGTATTGTTAGATATTGGTCCAAAATCTGTGGAAGAATTTATTCGAGTTATTTCTAACTGTAAAACACTTATTTGGAATGGACCAGTCGGGGCATTTGAACTTAAACCATTTGATAAAGGAACAAATGAAATTGCCGTGGCAGTTGCAGATTTAACCAAAAACGGATTAACATCCGTTGCAGGAGGCGGAGATACTGTTTCGGCATTGAAAAAGGCTGGTGTTGCAGATTCTTTGACATATGTTTCTGCAGCTGGTGGGGCATTCCTTGAATGGATGGAAGGAAAATCATTGCCTGGGGTTGCAATTTTAGAAAAATAAAAATTCAACCATTCTAAATGGTATAAAAAAGTGAGTTCAGTTTCTTATGTAGGTTAATTATATGATGAAACTGATCTCATTTTTTATATGTATTGATTTTTATTTTTATTTTAAAGAAGTATTTTTCTAGTTTCAGGTTGGCTAGACACTTTGTCTGTACAAAAAGGTACGATAAATTACAACAAATTTTTTTACTTTTTTTCATTTTTTTTGATTTTAAATAAACTATTCAATTAAAACAATAATCTTTTATTTTGCAAAAAATCCGATTTTCCCGATTTGAAGCGGGAAAAAAAGGTACCTTTTTATATACTCATTTCATAAGAATAATTTTATAAAGGGAGAAAAATATGCAAACA
>JAFZGR010000266.1 GCA_017555325.1 Alphaproteobacteria bacterium
CATTCCCGCTCCAGATGTTCCTAAGGGGAAAAGTGACGAAGAAAACGTTGTGATTCGCCAAGTTGGTGAAAAACCATCATTCAATTTTCCCATTAAAGATCATGTTGAATTAATGGAAATGCATGGATGGGGAGAATTTAAGCGCATTCCACAAATTTGCGGTACACGATCATCATCCATTCGAGGTGAATTATTACAACTAGAAATGGCAATGTGGCAATATACATTAAACACACTCGCCAATAAAGGATTTACGACCATGAGTGTACCGGCTATGACATTTGATACTGCGTTATACAATATGGGACAATTTCCATTTGATGTGGAATCTGTATATAGCCTTCCCAAAGACAATCAATATTTAGCGGGAACAGCTGAAGTTATTTTAAATAGTATCCATTCTGGAGACATTTTAAAGGAAAGTGATTTGCCAATTATGTATGCCGGATTTTCTCCGTGTTTCCGCAGAGAAGCTGGTGCTGCGGGGAAAGATACCCGAGGTATTTTTCGGGTACATCAATTTACAAAAGTTGAGCAATATATAATCTGTAAAGCTGATGTTGCCGAATCAGATAAAATGCATCAATTTTTGTTAAACAATGCTGAAGAAATTATGCAGGCATTAGAAATTCCATATCAAGTTGTTGCTTGTTGTACCGGAGATATGGGCGCCGGAAAATACCGTATGAATGATATTGAGGCATGGTGTCCAGGACAAAATCGTTATCGGGAATCACATAGCTGTTCATCTTTATTAGACTGGCAAGCTCACCGAACAAATATTCGTTATCGGGAAGCAGAAAGCGGAAAAGTACGCCATGTCTACACTTTAAATAATACCGGTCTTGCAACACCACGCATTTTAGTTGCATTTATGGAGAACCATCAGCAAGCGGATGGCTCTATCCGCATTCCAAAAGCGTTGCAACCATATATGGGCGGAAAAGAATTTATTGGTAAATAATAAAAATCTTTTTCTTACTTTCACCTCCGACAGTTCCCCTGCCGGAGGATTTTTTAATTTTCTAAAGCTATTTTGTTTTCTAATGGCTTTAATAACATTTCTATTAAACGAATTCCATCATATACAAAACGGCTACTATCATCTGATGTCATTTCCAATCGCAGATGTAAAACGCCGTTTTCTAATAAATCCGGTGAAATTTTTAGATGCGTTTCCGGTTGATGTGTTGAACTAAACATCCATTTTGCAATTTTCTTATTTCCGGCAAAAATCTGAATGTTTTTTTGTACATTCGGACGAGAAGGAACAACTAATTTGAAAACCAAATCAAATGGCTTATCTGTTTCTGCCGGTCTTAATTTTATTTCCCCCCAATTCTCATTTGTCCATATTTGCCCCAAAACAACTTCTCTAATACCATTAACGGCATATTTGATATGAATATCCTTTAAAAAAGAAACAACTTCATTAAACGCTATTGTTTCTAAATTTTCAGGATTATTAAAAACATCCGGCGGAACAATATTTCCCCAAGACCGATATTTTTCAGAGCGACAAGCTAAATCAAATTCCAAATCTTCTTGCATTCTGGTTTCTATCAATGTTTTTTCTGAACGATACAAAGAACGACCCAAC
>JAFZGR010000026.1 GCA_017555325.1 Alphaproteobacteria bacterium
GAAGATACTTCTTATGGTATTATGGAGTATAAACCTAATATTTATCTGATTATTTTAGAGAGTTATCAAGGAAATGAAGCGCTTAAAAAACTTTACTATTATGATAATGATTTTTTTATAGACGAGCTTAAAAAATATGGGTTTCATGTATATGATGATGTATATTCAAATGCGCCTACTACAAGGGCTTCTCTTTCCTCTATTTTTACACTTAAAGACTTGTCAAATATTCCGGAAAACACGATAGACAGTTTATTAACAATGCCTGATAATTTTAAATTGACAAATACATTTATTCAAAATGGATATTCTATTGAGTATATGTTTCCAACAAATTATTTGACACAGCAAGATAGTCGGTACCGGAATAATTTTTATGCCAGTTCACTTTTTATTCAAAGATATTTGAAACAAAATAGTTTTTGTGCTGGAATTCTATATAACTCACTTGATGAGTTTGTCCAAAAAATCAGTTTAAATTTGATGCAAAAAAGAGATAAGCCGTTATTTTTTATTACAAAAATTGGTGGAATTAGTGAAAACGATAATACATATGTAGGTGGTGTGATGCATATTCCAAATATGTACAAACACTCGAATAAAGTAGAAGAATTGCCAAATTTACGAAAAAATTATATTAATGAGTTGAAACAGCAGAATAAATTATTATTAAACTTATTAAAAAAAATACAGAATACAGATCCTGATGGTTTGGTTGTTTTAATTGGAGATCATGGAGGAAGTTTTATAGAAATATATAAGAGGGAGCACACAGGTGTAATACTTCCTTTCTTAAAGAAAAACAAAATAGATAAAGAAGATTTTTTGTTAGATTTTTTTAATGTTTTTTTGGCAATTAAATGGCCAAAAAAGATACAAGAAACACAAGAAATACATTTGGCAGCAGAAGTATTTAAGGTCATTTTGGAAAAATTAATACCTAATTTGAAACTTCCCCCTTTATCACTTCAATTTTTTGATTTTGATAATATACCATTAACAGATATTTTTATTGAAAGGAAAGAATAATTTATGTTTTATTTGTGTCATATGATTGTGTTACTAATATTAAATCAACCTGCGTATGCCAATATTGATGTAGGTATTGGCTCGATGCTTGTTCAGGGACTGGTTGCTGCTTTGATGCTTGTTCCTTTTTATTTTAGAAAAATTATTTCATTTTTTAAGAAAAAGAAAACGGAAAACTCAAATGATTAAAATGCGAGACTATTCTTCTTTTAGAGATCCTGCTGGATTTGTTTTTGTTAATAATGGTTCTTTGTATCGACAGATTAATTATAAGTATAAAGATAATTATGATTATTTTTTAAAGAGTTCACTTTATCAGAAATTAAGCGATAAAAAATATATAGTTTCTTTTAATGAAGTCCAAAGTGATGGTCAAGATTTTTATAAAATAATCAAACCTGAAAGGATTGATTTTATTTCTTATCCTTATGAATGGTGTTTTTCGCAATATAAAGATGCGGCCTTGTTAACTTTAGAAATACAAAAAATTGCATTATTGACGGGTATGACATTAAAAGATGCTTCTGCATATAATATTCAGTTTCAAAATAATAAACCAATACATATTGATACGCTTTCTTTTGAAAAGTTAGACACACAAAAACCTTGGTGTGCGTATCAACAGTTTTGCCAACATTTTTTAGCCCCTCTGGCTTTAATGGCTTTTGTTGATCCAAAACTTAATGTTTTAATGCAGAATTATATAGATGGGATTCCTTTAAGTTTAGCAGCTCGATTGCTACCTAAGTTTAAGAGCTATGGGGTGTTCGTTAATATACATTTAAATGCTTGGTTTTCAAATAAAAATGAAACGGTTTCTCGTTCTCAAGAGAGTATTCATAATATGACATTAAATAAGCATTTAATCTTAATTGATAGTTTATATCATACAATTAAAAATTTAAAATTTTCTGATTCTAAGACAGAATGGGGAAAATATTATGAAAATACCAATTACAATGACTATGCTTTTAAACTAAAAGAACATATTGTTGGGAACATTATATCTAAGATGCCAAAGGATTTTATTTTGTGGGATTTTGGAGCTAATAATGGACATTTTACTAGATTAGCAACAGCACAAGGGATAAAAAGCGTGAGTTTTGATATAGATATAAATGCTGTAGAAAAAAATTACCAACATTGTAAAAAACATAATGAGTTGTTCCCTTTTCCATTAATAGTGGATTTAACAAACCCATCTCCTAGTATTGGCTGGGATAATTTGGAAAGAATTTCTTTATTTCAACGTTCTTCTCCAGATGTTATTATGGCACTTGCTTTAATTCATCATTTGATTATTTCTAAAAATATTCCATTTGATTATATTTCAAGATGTTTTAGTCGGTTGGCTCCGAATTTGATTATTGAATTTGTTCCTAAAGAAGATTCTCAAGTAAAAAAATTGTTGTCAACGCGTAGTGATATTTGGGAAAATTATACTGAAGATATTTTTAGAGATGAGTTTTTAAAATATTATTCTAAATTTGAAAAATATAATATTCCGGATACAAAAAGAGCTATTTATTTGTTTCAAAAATGAATAATTTTCCCCTTTCATTTCTATGCTTTTTGCAAAAAAAATATAAAAAATTAAAAAAAATGCAAAAATAGTGTTGCGAAATACAATGTTATGACCTATATACAATTCACCAGTTAAATTTTAATCAAAAATTAAGGAGAAAAAAATGGCTAAAATTTTAGGAATTGACTTGGGTACAACAAATTCTTGTATGGCAATTATGGATGGTAAAGATGCCAAAGTGTTGGAAAACCGTGAAGGGGCCCGTACAACACCGTCAATGGTGGCTTTTACATCAAAAGGGGAACGTTTGGTCGGGCAGCCGGCAAAAAGACAGGCTGTCACAAATCCGGCAGGTACGTTGTTTTCTATTAAACGCTTAATCGGTCGTCGGTTTGATGATAAAATGGTTCAACGGGACAAAGGCTTAATGCCGTATAAAATTGTTGCCGGTGATAATGGAGATGCATGGGTTGATGTTTCGGATAAAAAATATGCACCAAGCCAAATTTCTGCATACGTTTTGCAAAAATTAAAAGAAGATGCCGAAAGTTATTTGGGTGAAAAAATTACACAGGCTATTATTACTGTGCCAGCTTATTTTGATGATTCTCAACGTCAGGCTACAAAAGATGCCGGTAAAATTGCCGGTTTGGAAGTTTTGCGTATCATTAATGAACCAACAGCAGCTGCATTGGCTTATGGTATGGATCAAAAAAAATCAGGTACAATCGCTGTTTATGACTTAGGCGGTGGTACGTTTGACGTTTCTATTTTGGAAATTGGTGACGGTGTGTTTGAAGTAAAATCCACAAACGGGGATACATTCCTTGGTGGGGAAGATTTTGATGCCCGTATTATGGATTATTTGGCAGATGAATTCAAAAAAGAAAACGGCATTGATTTACGTCAAGACAGAATGGCTTTACAACGTTTAAAAGAAGCTGCTGAAAAAGCGAAAATTGAATTGTCTTCTGCAACTCAGACAGATATTAATTTGCCGTTTATTACAGCTGATGCAACCGGTCCGAAACACTTAAATGTTTCTTTGACACGAGCAAAATTGGAAAGTTTGGTTGAAGATTTATTAGATCGGACAAAAGGACCAATGGAAAAAGCATTGAAAGATGCCGGATTAAGTAAAGGCGAAATTGACGAAGTTATTTTGGTCGGTGGTATGACACGTATGCCGAAGGTTCAAGAAATTGTGAAAGATTTCTTTGGTAAAGAACCGCATAAAGGGGTGAACCCAGATGAAGTTGTTGCCATGGGTGCTGCAATTCAAGGTGGTGTGTTAAAAGGTGACGTGAAAGACGTTTTATTGTTAGATGTGACTCCGTTATCTTTGGGTATTGAAACATTAGGTGGTGTTTTCACTCGCTTAATTGAACGCAATACAACAATTCCGACAAAGAAAAGCCAAGTTTTCTCAACAGCAGAAGACGGACAAACAGCAGTGACGATTCGTGTCTTCCAAGGCGAACGTGAAATGGCTCGGGATAATAAATTGCTTGGACAATTTGATTTAATTGGTATTCCGCCGGCACCGCGTGGTATGCCTCAAATTGAAGTGACATTTGATATTGATGCAAACGGTATTGTTAATGTTTCTGCAAAAGATAAAGCAACCGGTAAAGAACAAAATATTCGTATTCAGGCTTCCGGTGGCTTAAAAGATGAAGATATTGAAAAAATGGTTAAAGAAGCAGAACAACACGCTGAAGAAGATAAAAAATTGAAAGAAGTGATTGAAGCCCGTAATAAAGCAGATGCTTTGATTCATGAAACAGAAAAAGTTTTGAAAGAAAACGGAGATAAAATTGCTGCTTCTGCAAAAGAAAGCATTGAAAAAGCTGTTCAAGAATTAAAAGATGTTTTGGATAGCAATGATGCTGAAAAATTAAAAGAAAAAACAGACGAAGGTTATACTATGAATGATTACATAGGCCAAATGGGAATAGAATATGTTCTTGAAAAATACTTAAGGGGAGAAAA
>JAFZGR010000267.1 GCA_017555325.1 Alphaproteobacteria bacterium
TAATATTCGCCGTATTGCATTTGATATTCCAATTGCATTTTTCGATATTCTCTTAATTCATTAATAAGAGTATCGCCTATTTTTATTTTTCGAACAGATGCCGCCGTTTTTGTTTCTCCAAAATACCATGCGGATTTTTCTTCTCTTTTTCCCTTTTGCTTCATTACTTCTCTAATATCAACGCCGTAAATTCGCTTATAAACCAATTTATTCACATCAAGGGTTTTTTCTTTAAAATCAATATCATCCCATGTTAATGCATACACTTCTCCGATACGCAAACCGGTATAAAATCCAATCAAAAGTGCATATCGATAAGGGGATCCTTTTGGAAAACGTTCCATCATTCTGTTGAAATCATCAACAGAAATGATTGTTCTATTAACTTCCGAACGTTCCGCCGATAATTTTGGGTATTTAACATATTCTGCCGGGGATGATTGCAATAATTTAGCCGGCACAACTGCATATTTTAATGATCCGGACAATACGCCCATGATTCCGGATAATGTGTTTTTCTTTAATCCTGCAATGAATTTTTGGTTTACATATTCTTGAATCATTAAAGGCGTAAGCGATCGCAACTTGTACATTCCAAGAGCCGGTTTTAAATGATTATCTATGATTTGAGAATAATTTAATTGTGTTGAATATTTGCATGACATTTTCACATAATTATCAAACCAATAATCAAGATAATCCGCAAAAGACATATCCGAAGGTTCGAACTTCAAACCGGCGTTGTTGTATTCCGCCATTGCTTTAGTCCCTGCAATTTCAGCTTCTTTTTTTGTTTTGAATCCTGCCTTGCTAATGGATTTTCTTTTTCCATCTATTTTTGCCGCTTCGAATCTATATTCCCAATTCGGTGCTTTTGGCTTGCCTTCTTTATCTAATTTGTTTTTATTTCGATTTCGAATATTTAATTTTGCCATAATTCCCACGATTCCCCTTTGCTTGTAAAAATAGTATCAATTTCCATTGTTTTTAGAAAAATTGTTGAATATAATAAATTAGAACATTTGTTCCGAATGAAAGGAGTTATGAAAATGAAACAAGAATACATAACAAATATCATCCAATTAATGCAGCATTGCAAAGATCTTGAACTGTTAGATTTTATCTTTCAGTTACTTAATAAAAGTCGATAACATTTGACTAACTCCAAGAATTTGTTTTTCATCGAGATCATTCAATTTTTCGACTAAAGAAAAGAAATTTGAATCAGTTCGCATTCTTATAACGATATCCGTCATGATATCGTTCTTTTTTTGCATTTCTTTATGTTCTTCCGTTTTTTCTTCAATAAGATCGGATTTTAATATCTTGAAATGATTTGCCATAATTTCAATTTTATCAATTCTAGGATATTTCTTCGCGCGCATCCAATCATTGAATGTTGAAGCAGCAACGCCAACAATCTCCGCCATTTCCTTTTGTGTCATTCCGGACTTATCAAGATAATATGCAAGATTTTTAGCCATTGTTTCTTTGTTCCCGATATTGCTCATATTGTCACATCCTTCCTGTTTGTATAAAAATAATACAATAAATCCGCTTAAAAGTAAACCGAAAAAGAAAAAAATTCGCTTTAAGGTGTTGACAAAACTATTTCAATATAGTATTTTAATTTTAGCAAATCCGCTAAAAGCGAATAGAAAGGAGAAAAACAGAGTGGCAAAAATGACATTAAAGGCGGCGCGCGTTAATGTTGGTCTTGATCAAAAAACCGCCGCAAAGATACTGAAAATCAGCAATAAAACATTAGGGAATTGGGAAAGGGGTGCTTCTATCCCAAAAGCGGATAAGATTGATTTGATTTGCAATTTATATAATGTGA
>JAFZGR010000268.1 GCA_017555325.1 Alphaproteobacteria bacterium
CCTTGCCGGAAGGAATGAGTGTTATTATTCGGACAGCCGGACAAGGAAAAACAAAAACTGAAATTAAGCGGGATTTTGATTATTTAATTAAAACATGGCTTAACATTCGGGAGAACACATTAGAATCGTTGGCTCCAAAGTTGATTCACGAAGAAGGGGATATCATTAAACGTTCTTTGCGGGATGTTTTTTCTCCGGATATTGATGAAATTTGGGTGGAAGGTGAAAGTGTTTTTAAATCTACAAAGGATTTTATGAAAATGCTTATGCCGGGACAAGCTAAAAAAGTTAAACAATATAAAGGTGCGGAATCTTTGTTTTTTACGCATCAGGTTGAGAATCAATTAGAATCTATTCACAGTAATGTTGTTCAGTTAAAATCAGGTGGATATTTGGTTATTGACCAAACCGAAGCACTTGTTGCCGTAGACGTAAACTCTGGACGGGCAACGAGGGAACATGATATTGAAGAAACCGCCTTGCGAACAAATTTAGAAACTTGTGATGAGTTGGCTCGGCAATTAAGATTGCGGGATATGGCTGGTCTGATTGTTATTGATTTTATTGATATGGATGAAGCCAAAAACAATGCAGCTGTTGAACGCCGTTTAAAGGAAGCTTTAAAGCGAGATCGTGCTCGTATTCAGGTTGGTAAAATGTCTGGGTTTGGGTTGATGGAAATGTCTCGTCAACGATTGCATTCCAGCTTTTTGGAAAGCAGCTATCGAATTTGTCCGCATTGTGGTGGAAAAGGGATGACTCGTTCGGTAGAATCTTGTGCAATGCACGCGTTGCATATTTTAGAAGATGCTGCAACACGAGCACAAGGATGTGAGATTATTTTGTCTTTGCCCCTTACGGTCGCAGCATACATTTTAAATACAAAACGACATAATTTGGTTAATTTGGAAAATCGCTACACTGTTGTGATTAATGTTCAGGCAGATGCTACATTAGAAAAAATGTCTGATTATAAGTTGGAACGTATTCGGGCAGATGGTGAAAAAGTGCAATTTTCTCTAAATGGGGTTAACCCGACATTGACAAAGCCGATTGAAAAAGAAAAAACAAAGAAGGGAAATGAAAATAAAAAAGCAGAAAAAGCCAAGCCGGCACCGGTAGAACAAGTAGAGTTAGAGATTTATGAAGAGGAACCTGAACAGATATCTTCCGGCGAAGCAGAAACGAATGAAAACAGTGGTAATTCACATAAAAGCAGAAATAGTCGTCGGCGACAGGAATGGCGAAAAAAACGGCGAGAACGGCGGTTGATGCGTGCGTTGCAAGCACAACAAGAAGTTGAAAACAATAATGTTATTGAGCATTCAGAAGAAAATTTCACGGTGGTTGAACAGCAGGCATTAGAAGATTTTAATGCAACACAGGATGAACGTTTTTCTGAAAGCAAGACGGAAGACCCTGTAAAAAGACGTGAAAATAAAGCAAAACACAGGAAGCCACGCTCTTTTAAAAGTCGTCATGCTGCTAAGATGCAACGTGTACAAGAAGAAAGCTCAAAGACAGAAACATTAACGAATTCAGCAGAAATTAAGCCGGATTCAGAGCATAAAAAAACAAAAAAAACGGAAAAATCAGTAGAACATTCTGAACATGTGGATACTGCACAATCTGTTGAGTTCACTGAACAGAAATTAACACCAGAAGAACCTAAAAAAAAGAAAAGAGGTTGGTGGAATAAGTTGGTAAATACAGCAGAATAAAGTTAATTATTGCCAAAAACCGCTGAATTAATCAGCGGTTTTTTTTGAATGTCTTACAGATTTCTTCTGTTTTAATGAAGGTTGAATGATGCGGATAATGATGTTATAATAGAGGCGAAAATGTGGGCCTGATCTGGATTGAGGCATTATGTTTGTAAATATTATTGTTGAGTTTTAATACCTATATCAGAAAATTATCACTTAAACTAATGCTTGTACCTTTTGGAATGTGAAATAGAGTGTTTGATAAAGATGTATTCATTTTGTAAAGAAAATCCTATCAATATATATAATAGCAGATGTAATAATAAAATAAAAAAGCCAATTTATGTCTCAGACAAGGGATAAATTTACTTGGTTCAGCGAAGTATATTTTAAGATTTTGGTTTTGGGGATAGCATTTGTTTAGATGTGGGAAATCAAGTATTATATAGAGTATCAAGTCCCCCTATGTCCTTTTTATGTTCGCAGTCATTCCGGATTCTTTTTATTCTCGCCATCACTCCGGGCTTGACCTGGAGTCTCATCACGATAATAGCACATTATGCGTGCCGATTCTACACAAGATTTCGGAGGGTATCCTAAATGATAACAGGTGCAACGATTTATTGCCATTTCAGACACATTTCATACTGGCTGTTATCCTGAATTTATTTCAGAGTTTAGGGAAGAAGTGGCATGCTACTTTTTTATCTGAGGGGAGAATTCGCTACGAAATAACAAGAAAATAATAATAAAAACAAACAGAAATGTTGATGCTTCATAAAATTATACTGTTGAAAAATATAAAAATATTAAACTTTAACTGAAGATTTTGTTGCACAAAAAGGGACGTATTATTGCAACACTTTTTTTCACATTTTGTCATTTTTTTAAATTTTAATTAAATAATTCAAGTAAAAGAACAATCTTTTATTTTCTCAAAAATCGGATTTTTGTGATTTGAAGCGGGAAAAAAAGGTCCCTTTTTTTATACTCTCTAATAAAGCAACGTTACTATGAGAGAGGGGAATATGCAAATTAAGCAGAAAGAACAAGGACGAAGCATGGTAGAAATGCTGGGAGTCTTGGCTGTTATCGGGGTATTAACGATAGCCGCTGTTGGGGGATATCGCTATGCATTTAATAAATATCAGGCGAATCAGGTATATAAAGATATCAAACTTATA
>JAFZGR010000269.1 GCA_017555325.1 Alphaproteobacteria bacterium
GGAAGATGCTGGTGGTATTGGTATTTTACACACAAGTGTAGAAAGCACCATTGCTCGATTAATGGAGATGGGATATGTTAAAAAACAAAATAAATTACCGTCAAGCAATACGTTTTCTGATTATTTAGACACATTGGTTTGTCAACCAGCACAACATTTTAGTGAAGAAGAAGTTATCCAAATTCATGAAACTGAACATGAAGCCATGTGGCAAAATTACGATATTGAAATGTCAAAATTATCTGAAAAAATAATTGATTCAGAAGGTGAACCATCCCTCGAAATTCCTAAACTTTCAATTTTGTTGGGGTATCCTGGATGTGGAAAAACAACCATTCTGAATAGCACTACTGATATTCATAAACCACATCATTATTTGGATTTGGATGATTTTCGAACTGTTTTTCCCAATTTGTTTCAACATTTAAAAGATGGGCATATTGATGAATATTACAAATTCAGTTGTGTGGCCAATGACTGTTTTAACAATATGTTGCATAAACTGCTTACTGGTTCAACATCTATCTTTTTAGTTGGGGCAACTGGCTTAATGCAACGGGCGAACAGTTATACACAAAAAGCCTTAAACAGAGGATTTGAAACTGCCATAACATATATAGCTATTCCTCCTCAAATTGCAATGGTACGAGCTTTATACAGATATCAGGAAGCTTATCATCAAATTATTCATAACAATGAAGAAATTGTTCCTCGTTTACCTAAGGAAGCGCTTTATCAGTCGCTAGAAAATAATAGAATAAATTTTGTCAGTGAATATATGGGGCTTATGCAACAAAATCCGGATAAACTTCGGCTTAAAATCGTTAACAGAGATAATAAAACCATCTATGATTCCAACCGAAGTACATTATCACCCCAAAAAATAAATCGTATTATTCAAATAGAAGAAATACGATCACTTTCCCGAAAAGATAAATTAAGTTTGTCCGAACAACTTTCATTCATCTATAAAATGATTAAATATCGTTACGATAACAATATCTATCCGCCTACACAAGAAGAAATAGACCTGACAAAAAACATTTTAAAGCAACTCAATGATTTGTCTTTACCTCAAACCAATAATGATTTATTATTAACCAGCATTGCCCTAAAAAGAAAACAGAAATCCCGCTAATACCGCTTAAATTCTTCTTTTTCCTTGTAAAACAGTCAATAAAATGTTATTTTATAAAGAAAGGGAGAAAAAAAAATGACATCAAAAAAATTTTATTATCGATTTAAACGCATTGACGGAGCTTTAATATTTGCCATTTTGGATTTTGTTTTGTTGTGTTGTTTGGGATTAAATCATCCCCTGTTATGGACATTATTTATCGCAACAATGCTTCTATGGATTTACAAAAACTTTTTTCCACAAACAGCCGTTGTTATTACGGATGATTTTATTAAAATCGATAAAAGCAATCCACTCAACTGGAAAGATATCAAATCAGCAGAAATTAAGGTTGTTCGTTTATTTTTTAAAGACAAAAAAGTTTTATCACTTACTCCCAAAAAAAATATTCATTACACGTATTCTCTTTTACAAAAAAACAATTGTCATTTCGGGCCGTTTCCTATTCCGCTTTATGGCGTCTTAACACTTGCAGATGAAGAAGAAATTATCCGATTGGTTCAAAAAAAGATAAAAATACAACGTTAAAACAAACATAAACAAAAGGGTAATTATCAAAAAAAATGAATAAAAATAAAGAACAATAAAAAAATTAATAAAAATAAAAAAAAAGCTTGCAATTAAAAAAAAATACGTGTATAAACAACATTGTTCTTAAAGATGGATGTGTAGCTCAGGTGGTTAGAGTATTACGTTGACATCGTAAGGGTCGCAAGTTCGAGTCTTGCCACATCCACC
>JAFZGR010000270.1 GCA_017555325.1 Alphaproteobacteria bacterium
CCTGTTTGATGATAAAGTAAACAGTTTTAAAATATTTTTACATTATGAAAAAAATAAAATGTTTTTAGAAGAGGATGAAATTTTAAAGAATATTCATAAAATTAAGCATATTCCGACTTTAATTGTTCACAATCGGTTAGATATGACATGCCCGCTTTATCAGGCATATGATTTAGCAAAACAAATGGAAAATTATGTACTTAAAATAGTTCCGGATATTGGACATTGGTCTCCTAAATTGAAAAAAACAGTGATCAAGGAAACAGCCGAATTTTTAAAAAAATATGATGATTAGCCGGAGTAAATAAGTTAATTTAATCGGACACCAAATTTACGCAGGTTTGTTTAATAATCCATGTGACGAACATATCCGACCCAAGCGGCAAAAGAAACCAATACAAGAATCCACCCGAATGTTACCAGTTGAATATCGGGTGTTTCCATTAATTTTTGGGAACAGTTTTTAATAAATTTCGGACAAAGAATATAACATACGCCTTTAATGACTAATGTGAATAAAATTGCCATAAAAAATGCTTTCATTACCATTGCAGAACCTCATCTAATAAAAATATTTTACCTGAAAAAACCGGATAAATCAAGTATTGCTTTCTAATTTGTAATATTTTTCTTTACAAACAAAAATGCATTGTTTAATATGCAGTAAAGGAGATAAATATGAAAGCAGCAATATGGTGTCGTCATAAGGACGATTGCATTATCGGAATAGGTCCTAATATTCCGTGGCATATATCCAGTGATTTTAAGCGATTTAAACGGGTAACAAAGGGTAAAAGCATTGTGGCAGGGCAAACAACGTATGAAAGTTTTCCGAACAGAACATTGCCGAATCGCAAAATATATGTCATGACATTTGATGCAGATTATCAAGTTAGTGATAAGCAAAATCATTTTGTTGTGACAAATAAAAGCCAATTGGATGATATTTTGAACGAAGAATTATACATTTCCGGTGGGGCAAGTATTTATCGCTTGTTTATGACTGATATTGAAACGGCTCCGGATGTTATTGTTGATTGCTGTTATCAAGGAGAAATTGATGCTTCATTAACAGGACAGCCGGTAGATGTAAAATCTTGTGTCGAATTTATGGAGAAGAATTATTTACCATATACATCTTCAATAACGGAAGATAATGTTGATGTATGTTTATGGGTAAAAAATAATACGCAGATAAATGAAACACAAATAACGGATATATGGAAACGTATTGTTTAAAAATAAGGGGAGAAAATGAAACAATATCTGGAATTACTTGAAAAAGTTTATAAAGAAGGTGTTGACAAACCAAATCGGACGGGAATTGATACCCGTTCATTGTTTGGGGCTCAAATGCGCTTTGATTTATCAAAAGGCTTTCCGTTAGTAACAACAAAAAAGGTACATTTAAAATCTGTCATTTATGAATTGCTATGGTTAATTTCAGGGGATACGAATATTCGTTTTTTAAAAGAAAATGATGTGCGTATTTGGAATGAATGGGCGGATGAAAA
>JAFZGR010000027.1 GCA_017555325.1 Alphaproteobacteria bacterium
ATATGAAATAACATTTAAAAACGGTTCTAAAAATGCAAAAGAAGTCATCTTAAAAGAAACCTATCCGGCACAGAGTTCCATTTTAAAAACAAGTTACAACTACACACAGGAAAATGCTGGTAATTATCAATGGAAAATTTCCGTTCCTGCCGAAGGAGAAACAGTTTTAAGCTATCAGGTTAAAGTAATTTATTAATAAAAAATGCGAACAAAAGTAAGAATTTAACTCTTACATTTATCAAGGAAAAGTGATTTTACAGATTGACAAATGTTCGCAAAATAATTTATTAATAAAGAAAAGTCACAATAAAGGGAGTCAACATGAACAAACCGATAACAACACCGTTTCAAAATAAGATACGTCTGTTATTAAAAAAGAAGCCTGTTTTACGTTTTTGCCAACAAGTTACTTATCTGACAACAATTATGTCGGTTATCGGTTTTTCATCTGTTTCTACACAAGCACAATCATTCAATCCAATTCATTTTGATCCGCATAATGAATTATCCTTACGGGAAGTACAGGAAGTGTTTGATGCAAACAAAGATTATTTTACATCAGCTGATTATGTACTGGATAAACTATTAACCATTCCGGAGGAAAAAAGACAATATTATTTTCCGGCTGTTCATGAATTAATTGTCTTACCGCATAAAATTACCTCTCATCCGGAAATTATTGTCTGGAAAGGAAAAAAACCTACTATTTAACCACATCAATTAAAAGAATTTGCCGAAAAACATTTAGATGCTTTACCGGCATATTTCTATCCACATTTAGACCCAGACAAATGGAAGCGGACAACCGAAAAGCAAACGCTTGAAAAAATCATTACAATGCCAAATATAAATGATTTACCATTATTGGAAATGGAAGACTCTAAACCCAATCTCAATTACAAAGTTAAATCACTGCGAGATTCTTATCAACTATCCGAAGAAACACGCAAAAATTATAACAAAACCATTTTTAAAGACGGTGATTTAGCCCGAATTTCAGCAACACTTGCCGATTTGCCAATTTATGTCTTTAAAACAGATAAAGAATTACCTAGTCAACTGCGGGATTTTATTACCGAAGATAATTTAAAAATAATGATGGTTAACCCTATTCGTGAATGGGTAAAAAATTTAAAGCAAACAAAGGGACGTATTGGTTTTACACAATTTTTAAAAGACCACGGCTGGCAAAACGAAGAAGAATTCATCACAAAAACGGATACCGCTTTAAAGGCCTATCGTGTTTCACAAATGGAATTAACGCAAGCGATGGTTTTATATCAAATGCGACGAGATTATCCAATTAAAAAAGGGGAAAAATTACTTTCCATTCAAATGTATAATGAAATGTATAATGCTGCACCGGGCGATGCTATTTATATGCTTAAAAACGGTAAAGAATGGCAATCTATGTGGACAAATGACTTGTACATTGTTATCGGATTGCCGATTTCATTAGATTAATCCTTTCTTTATACATAAAAAGACAACAAATAATTATTCGAAAATAAAACAAATAATTACAAATGGCAAATTTCTGATTAAACAG
>JAFZGR010000271.1 GCA_017555325.1 Alphaproteobacteria bacterium
CGAACAAAATGTTAATCAAGCATATCTTATAAATACAATGCAAACAACTTTGCGTGATTTAAATGCTTCTGCCTCACTGATTGCTTTATTGCGTCCCAAAATGGAAAATGTTGCCCGTTTTATTATTGAACGCCAAAAAGAAAAAGCCCCATTGTTAGATACAACTTTTGTTGAAACAAGTGGATCATTTGATTTTAAATTGGATGACGGAACGCTCTTTACTTTAACGGCAAAAGCTGATAGGATTGATGTTATAAATGACGGAAGTGTTGAAATTATTGATTATAAAACCGGAACCCTTCCTTCACAAACAGATATCAAAAAAGGATATTAAATTAACGTTTTGGAAACTAGACGGCAAGAAAAACGGGGGAACGATCCAACAAATCGGCAACGGACGAGATAAAATACCGGTATCAGAAATTATCAATAACTCTTTTGACGGAATAAAAAATCTGTTAAATGCATATAATAATGATACAATGCCATATGAAGCATATCCCAAGCCCAAAATGGTAAAATATGATGATTATGCCCATTTGGCCCGTGTCAAGGAATGGTTAAGCGAAGATGATGAAAGCGAAGAATAATAATGACATCCAATCAAATTAAAAGTGAGTTAAAATGGAAATAGACAGTCGGATTATCGAGGCACAACGTCAGGCTGCTCATCCGCTTAATTCGGTATGGGTATCGGCTTCGGCTGGTTCCGGAAAAACAAAAGTTTTAACGGACAGAGTTTTAAATTTATTATTATCTGATACCCGACCGGAAAAAATACTTTGCTTGACCTTTACAAAAGCGGCTGCTGCTGAAATGTCAAACCGAATTACGGAAAAATTAAAAAAATGGACAATTGCTTCTTTTGATGATTTATGCAAAGAATTAACGGAATTACAAGGAATCCTCCCTTCAAACGAAACCATTTTAAAAGCACGTAAACTGTTTGTAGAAGTATTAGAAGCGCCAGGCGGAATGAAAATTATGACTATCCATTCTTTTTGCCAATCGATTTTGGGACGTTTTCCCATTGAAGCAAAAATTCCACCACAATTTGATGTTATCGATGAAGCAAAATCTTCTCTTTTAATGAAACAGGTTGTTGATGAAACATTTTTGAATCCTGCTTTTGAATGTGAAATAGATGCATTAAACGGTTATTTTCAGGAACGTGATATTCAAATAATTTTTAATAATATTTTAAAGAACGAAGCACGTTTTGCTGATTTATTCCAACAGATTGGTTCATATGAAGCCATAAAAAAACAATTAAAGAAAAAGTACAACTTATCAAAATATCAATCTGAAAATGATATACTTATCGATTTTTTAAATCCATTAAAATTTTCAAATTACACTACAGATGATGTAAAGGATGCACAACAAATTTTCGAAGAACGAAAAACAAATCATTTAACCAAAGATTTGAGTAAAATCAAAACAAAAAAATTAATCGGAACAGTTGAAGAAGCCGAAGAAACATTTTCAATTTTAGAACAACTTAATATGTTTCGGATTATTGAATTAACCGGTAGTATTTTGCATTTAATTGAGCAAATTGTTTCCCGTTATCGTTTGTTAAAACAAGAAGAATCCTTAATGGATTACGGCGACTTAATTTACCATACAAAAAAATTACTTACTCAAAGTGGTATGTCTCAATGGGTTATGTTTAAAATGGATGAAGGCATTGATCATATTTTGGTTGATGAAGCACAAGATACCAATCCGGAACAATGGGAAATCATTCGTTTGATTTCAGAAGAATTTTTTGCCGGTTTCGGACGAGAAACATCCGTTGTCAGAACAATTTTTGCTGTTGGAGATAAAAAGCAATCTATATATAGTTTTCAGGGAGCCGATCCTTCAGAATTTGAACGGATGCATTTTTATTTTAAAAAGAAAGTTATGGATTCAAAACACCAATTTCAAACTGTTCCGCTCAATGCTTCTTTTCGTTCAACGCAAACGGTTTTGAATTTGGTTAATGATGTGTTACACTTGCCGGTTGCGGCAAAAGGGGTTTTAAATGTCGGAGAAAACGCTGACCACACGGCTGTCCGTAAAAAGGAAGCCGGATTAATTGAAATTTGGCCTTTGGTAGAAGTTGAAAAAGAGGAAAACGACTTAATTTGGCCCCTTCCTGAACGACAAAAAAATGAAAATCCCATATCTGTTTTATCTGTCAAAATTGCAAAAAAAATTAAAGATTTTTTAGATAACAAAGAAATTTTAAAGTCCGAAAACAGACCAATTGAACCGAAAGATATTTTAATCTTAGTGAGTAAACGTACCGGCATTGTAACCGAATTAGTACGTTCATTAAAAGAAAAAAACATTCCTGTTGCCGGTATAGACCGATTGGATTTAGGAAGCCATATAGCTGTACAAGATTTACTTTCAGCTGCTCGATTTGCGTTATTACCAGAAGATGATTTAAATTTGGCAACACTTTTAAAAAGTCCTTTATGCGGTATTACTGAAACAGAATTAATGAACTGTTGTATCTATCGGGAAAAACAGTCCTTATGGAATATTGTTCAAAAAAAACTACCTAGCATTGCAGAAAAACTCCAACAAATTCAAAATTTAGCCGATAAAATGCCGGTATATGAATTTTTCTCTTACATTTTAAGTCCGATGCACGGACGAAAAGCTTTTATTCGTCGTTTGGGATTAGAGGCAAACGAAGCCATTGATGAATTTTTATCTTTAACATTACAATTCGAGCAAACGGAAACACCATCATTACAAAATTTTATTATTTGGTTTCAAAATCGAAATAACATTATTAAACGGGATATGGATCAAAGCCAACTAAATGCCGTTAAAATTATGACAATACACGGTTCAAAAGGATTACAAGGAAATATTGTATTTATGCCAGATGCCCAACGGATACCGTCTTTATCGGAAAATTTCTTTTGGACAGAAGAAAATCTACCGTTATGGATTGCCCGAAGCGAATTTAAAAACAGCTTTTTAAATCCGTTATATGAACAGCACAAAAATCTAGCGGAAGAAGAATATCATCGCTTATTATATGTTGCTTTAACCCGTGCACGTGACCGCCTTTATATTTGTGGTTGGTCAAAACCGAAAAAGAAATCTGATGAGAAAAAAAGTGAATCCCCAAAGAAACCGAACAAGGAAACTTCTTTACTGAATTGGTATGATTTAATTCAACA
>JAFZGR010000272.1 GCA_017555325.1 Alphaproteobacteria bacterium
AACGGATATTCTCCATCTTTTGAAAACGGAAAATTTACATATCCTTTGGTTGATATGGAAGCCACTGGGGAAAATATTAAAAATCTGATGGTAAAGAATCAAATTAGTCCCACACAAATACAACAGATTTGCGGCTTGTCATCTGTTCAGGCTGTATATAAATGGATGAATGGGAAATCCATTCCCACAGTTGATAATCTGGGAATAATTTCAAATTTATTTAATGTGTCCTTGGACGATATTGTTATTTTTACTACAAGAACAGAATAAGGAGATGAATAAGACGGTTTTATGCAAAAATTGCAGAAGCGATTTTTTTGCCAAGTAAAACCCCTGCAATACAACCGACAAGGCTTAAGGTGGAATAAATTACGCACAACCCATAGGCTTTATCATTCAGCAGATTATATGCTTCAAGGGAAAATGTAGAAAAGGTTGTAAAGCCACCACAACAACCCGTCTTCAAAAAAAGAATTGTTTCGGAAGGCATTTTTTTGCATTCCGAAAAACCTGTAACAAAACCAATAATAAAGGAGCCGATTAAATTTATAATTAACGTAATAAAAGGAAAGTGGGATTTTACTGGAATCATGCTGATTGCGTAACGACTGATTGAACCGAAAGCACCGCCTAAAGCAACCATTAAAAAGCTCATTTTATCCTCGCATAAATAAAAAGTACAAATACAGATTATACAATATTTTGTTCAACTACAAGTTTAATGACACAGATTTTCATTCAATATAAGTTTAAAATGAAGGAGATATTTTGTATGGAAATGATTGTTTTTGCAGGATTACCCGGAAGTGGAAAATCTACATATTATATCAGTGAGTTTATGGCAAACGATTCCAGTCATAAAAGCAAATCAGGAAATAATGTTATTAAGCGTACTGCCTTTATTCCCACTCCTGGCTGCCGTCAGTATGACAGCTATCCGGTTGTAATGAACAAAGAAGATTTCACTTAATTTCTGCACGTTTTGAAATTGCAACACCGTCACCAATAGAATAAAAGGTGGTATCGAATTCTTTGTTGGCTTTTAAGAAATCAATATAGCGGCGGATTTTTCGGATAAGTTTTATTGTGCTGTAATTTTTTGTGATGTTTATATCTTCTACCATTCCATGAAAAGAAAGGTTGTCGCTGATAAAAACGCCATCTGGTGCAAGATTCTCTTTATATTTTTCAAAAAAATTGATGTACTGGGATTTTGCACCATCAATAAAAATTAAATCGAATTTTTCTGTAAAATTGAATTTTAATGCATCACCCAAAAAAACGGTAATTTGTTCGCCCAGATTAAATCTGCTGATATTTTTTACGGCTTCATGATAGCGGATAATATCGTATTCAATCGTATAAACACGAATGTTCGGGTCAATTTGAGCAAAACGTATGGAAGAATATCCGATAGCCGTTCCAATTTCTAAAATGAATTTTACGTCTTTTGATTTTATATAATCTAAAATAAAATCCATGCCCTCATCCATCATAATTGGAACAGAACTCTGATCTGCATAATTTTTGAGGCGTAGAATATCTTCCATATTTTTTTCAGTTTCCATTACATCCGTATTTTATAAAGCAACGCCGTAAAATGCAATCAGGGGAAAGATAACCTTATTATGACATTTTTCAAAGTATTGACAAATTACTGGGGGGGGGTATTATTGTATGTGCATAACAATTGGAGGTTATATATGAAAAAGGTTGTTGTTGTTTTATGTATGATGTGTTGTTTAGTTGGAGCATTTGCAAAAACTAATACATTCGAAATTGGTTATGGGTTTAATGATATTCTTGAAACCGTAAAATATGATGGAAATCGTGTTAAAACCAATTTGCTTGGAACAGGTTTTGTTCTTGCAGGATCAACTGTTAAAGACGGTGAAGCTATTGGAACTTATGCTTCTGTAGGTTTTAATATGCCACAAAAAATTAAATTGACAGTAAACGGTGAATCAGCTTTTGCAACAAAAAATGATTTTAGTCAGTTATGGTCTTTAGACTTATTGGTTGGACCTTGTTTTGATATTGTAAAAACAGAAAAAAATGTTTTAACTGTTGCTGCAGGATACCACATGGCTTTAACAATGATAGCATCAGAAGATGACGTAACATTGGTTCCCTCAAGTGGTCTTGGTGTTAACTTGTCATATGCATATTATTTAACTGACGGTTTCTATGTGAAAGTAGGAAGTGATTTTGCATACGATTTCTACAATGTAATAAATCAGGCAACATTATCAATGTTATTTGTTACACCAAAAATCAGTATTGGTTTCAAGAACTAAGTTGAAATAATCCGATTTAGACAGAAAATCCCATCAGGTACAAAATTGAAATGTACCCGGTGGGATTTTTTTTTGCCGTTATTTGTGTTTTGACTTTGTGTTGTTACAGTAAGTGGGCTCTGATTTCTTCTGCACTCATGCTTGT
>JAFZGR010000273.1 GCA_017555325.1 Alphaproteobacteria bacterium
CCTTTTTTTTTGTATTCTACTCAATCGATAATATAATTACAAGTTTTTTATTACGAAAGCATCAAAAAAATTGACTTTTGTCATGCAACATTTTAATATACCGATAAAAATAATTTGAACAAATTTTAAAATATTTCGTTTTAACTGTTTGAAGGAGTTTGAAAATGATGATTAAAACAATTTTAAAAACCGGTTGTGCCATAGCTTTATTGGTATCGTCAATCCCTGCTGTTGCATTAGATCCATTTTCTGTTTATCGGGCAAATGCGCCTAAGGATTGTATCGATAAAGATATCGGAAAAGGGCAATTGGGCTTGTCTGAGTTGTTGGAAATCGGCTTATGTAACAATCCGGCACTTAATCGGGATTATATGGGGGTTAAATCTTCGGAAGCTTCTTTGGGTAAATCTAAATCGGAATATTTACCGAGTATTGATATAAATGGTTCTCTTTCTGATACCGTTTCGAAAAAAGAATCTCAAGCATCATATCAGAATAATCCGTATAGTGCAAATGTTGCTTTATCTTGGTTGTTATATGATTTTGGCGGAAGAAGTGCTCGTATCGAACGGGAAAAAGAATATTTAAATCAAACGCTTTTTTCATACAAATCAACAGTTCATAATACGATTTTAGCCATTCAAAATGCTTATTTAGATTTGTTGGGAAGTGAGGAAGTTTTAAAAAGTGCTAAAACCAGTGAGGCTAGCTATAAAAAATCATACGAAGAATCAGCACGCAGATATGAGTTGGGATTGGTTTCTTTAAGTGATAAATTGCAGGCAAAAACAAGTTATGAGCAATCAAAACTGGATGTTGTTACGGCACAAAACACCGTTAAGCAAAATCAGGGTAATTTAGCTGTTTTGCTGAATATTTCACCAGATGCAACTTTTAATTTGAAGCATCCGCCTAAGGATAAAACGAAGAATTTTGCAAAATTAGAATCTGGTGATTTATCGGTTCAAAAATTGATGGATATGGCTTTGGATTTGCGACCGGAAATTAAAAGTGCACAAAGTGCAGTTCGTGCATCAAAAGAAGGTGTCGATGTTGCTAAATCAAAATTGTATCCCTCACTTTCGGCAACAGGGCGTTTGTCGGTTGGAGATGATTGGAAATACGATAATCCATATGAAACTGGATCATCTGTGGGTTTAAATATATCCGTTCCCTTGTTTGCAGGTTTTTCAAATACCTATAATATAGCTCAGGCAAAGTATCAATATAAACAGGCCGAATATTCTTTGGTAGATACAAAAGAAAGCGTTAAAAACGAAGTGTGGAGTGCATATCAAAATTATAAAACGGCAGTTACAGCACATGAAATCAGTGAAAAAGTGTTGGAAAGTGCTGTAGAGGCTGAACGGGTTGCATTTGCCATGTATCAAGTTGGCAAAGGGGATATTTTAACGTTATTAACGGCTGGTTCAAATTTAGCATCAGCGCGAAAAGAGGTTATTGTTGCTTATTATGCTGTTTTAAAGAGTAAAGCTAATTTATACCGAGCAGTTGGTCAGTTTTAACAATCAGAACGGATAATTTTTGTAAAGAGAAAAAAGGAAAGAAAATGATAGCAAAATTAAAAACGATTTTAAAAAATATTTGGCAGCATAAATGGGTGCGATGGGGATTGATTTTATTGGTTGTTTGTGGTTTGATTTTTCCTTTTTTCGGTAAAAAGAACGGTATTGATGGAAGAAATTTTGAGCAAACCGTTTTGGAAAAAGGAACTATTGTTGAACGTGTGACGGCAACCGGTAAAATTCAGCCGATTAATACGGTAAGTGTTGGTACACAAATTTCCGGTATTGTGGAGCAGGTGTTGGTTGATTACAATGATGAAGTGTCTCATGGGCAATTGCTTGCCCAATTAGATACGGCATTGTTAACAGAAAATAAAAATGATGCCGAAGCTCGTTTGACACTTGCTAATGCTAAAAAGAAAGTAGCCCAACTCAATTACGATCGATATAAAAAATTATATCAGGATAAGTTGATTGCCAAAGCTACATTTGAAGAAGCTGAAATTGAATTGGCATCAGCAGAAGCAGAAGTTTTATCGGCAACGGCAGAAGTAAATAAGGCCAATCGGAATTACGGATATGCACAAATTACGTCTCCTGTTTCAGGAACGGTTATTTCTAAAGAAGTGGAGCAGGGACAAACGGTTGCTGCCAGTTATCAAACCCCAACATTGTTTTTAATTGCCGAAGATTTATCAAAAATGCAAATTGAAGCCAATGTCGCTGAAGCAGATATCGGTTCCATAAAGGCAAATATGTCGGCAACGTTTACGGTTGATGCGTATCCTAATGATACATTTCAGGGAGAAGTTAAACAGGTTCGTTTATCACCGACAGAAGATTCAAATGTTGTTATGTATACAGTTGTGATTGATGTGGATAATTCTTCTCGTAAATTATTACCAGGGATGACAGCTTTTGTAAATATTGATGTGCAAACAGCAAAAGATGTTGTTCGCTTGCCGACCGGTGCTTTACAATTTAAACCGAACGCACAACTAAAGCAATTGGTTGAAAAACGAAAAGTAGAATTAAAGCCGAATGAAGGTATGGTTTATCAGTTTAAAAATGGCAAATTGATACCGGTTGTTTTTGAACGGGGAATCTCTAATGCTTCTTATATGGAAGTAGTTTCCGGTTTAAATGATGGTGATACCGTTGTGACGGAATATATTCGTCCAATGGCCAGACGTTAACAAACAAAATTTTGAACGGACAGCAGATTTCGGAGTACGTAAAATGTTACAAAAGAATAAATTAAATGGATTATCTGCCAATACGGTTCAAAAACCGGTTATTGAAGTTATTGATATCTGTAAAACGTATTTTATGTCTGGTGGATTGTCACAAAGTGTCTTAAAAAACATCAATTTTAAAATTTTCACAGGGGAATTTGTTGCCATTATGGGACCATCTGGTTCAGGCAAATCTACGTTGATGAATATTTTGGGGTGTTTGGACCGTCCGACATCGGGAGATTATCTGTTGTCTGGTGATAACGTTGCAAAAAAAGATGATACGGCGTTGGCACGTGTTCGGGGGCAAAATATCGGATTTGTGTTTCAGAATTTTAATTTGTTAATGAAACGAACAATTGCGGACAATGTTTCTTTGCCATTAATTTATCAAAATGTATCAGAGGCGGAGAGACGGGAAAGAGCCTTGAAAATGTTAGAAAAAGTTGGTTTAACAGGGTATGCTGACAGACTGCCTTCTCAAATTTCAGGAGGGATGCAACAACGGGTTGCTATTGCTCGGGCATTGATTAATAATCCGTCTATTATTTTTGCTGATGAACCGACCGGCAATTTAGATTCACATACGTCTGATGAAATAATGAATTTGTTTACTCTGCTAAATAAACAGGGAATAACTGTTGTGTTGGTGACTCATGAGGAAGATGTGGCCGATTATGCCGACCGAATGATAAAAATTACGGATGGACGGGTTTCTTATGACGGTTTACGAAAATCTTATCAAGCCGGAGCCGAATTAGCTTATCAAGAGCAAGTGAAACAGAAAACATTTGTTGAACGGGAGGCAAAATGATATATCAAATTTTAAAAGAAGCATGGATATCTATCGGAGCCTATAAGTTGCGGACGTTTTTAACCATGTTGGGTATTTTAATCGGCGTTGCTGCTGTGGTAATGATGGTTTCTGCTGGTCAGGCTGTTCAAAATGAGATTACACGTACGTTTGATTCCATGGGGACAAATTTAATTTTAATTGGTCCTGGTCAAACAGTAAAGGGCGGTGTGCGGGGCGGAAGAGGTAAACCGACAGTTACGTTTGATGATATGGATTCTTTGGCTTCATTAAAAGATGTTGAAACAATCAGTTATGTTGTTAATGCCGCGGTTCAGGCTGTTTATGGTTCAAACAATTACGGAGTTAGTGTTTACGGAACAACACCGGATTATTTAAATGTAGGTAATTGGGAAATTGAACAAGGTTCTATGTTTACAGAACGGGATATGAAATCAGGAAAGGCATATATCGTTATCGGGCAAACACTCGTAAATGAATTGTTTGGGTTGCAAAATCCGATTGGAAAAGTCATTCGTTTAAAAGGACAACCGTTTACAGTTATCGGTGTTTTAAAAGAAAAAGGTGACGGGATGATGGGTGATGATCAAGATAACATTGTTTTAATGCCTGTCACAACATTACGTCAACGGATTCATTCCGGTTTTCGTCCGGAATATGCAAATATCGGATTTGTAAAAGCTGTCAGTGAAGATAAAATGGAAGCGGTTGCAAATCGTATAGAATATCAATTACGGGCAAGACATCGTTTAAAAGATGGTGTTGAAAATGATTTTTCTGTTCGTTTAATGACAGAAATGGTAGAAAAAGTACGCAATGTCGGATTTATATTATCTTTATTGCTTGCAGCGATTGCATCTATTTCGTTGGTTGTAGGAAGTATTGGTATTATGAATATGATGCTTGTTTCCGTGACGGAACGCACGCGTGAAATTGGAACACGTAAGGCGTTAGGGGCCCCTAATCGATGGATAATGTTTCAATTTTTAACGGAATCCATTTTGATTTCTTTTATGGGCAGTTTTATCGGTATGATACTGGGAATTGTTTTATCACAAGTTGGCGGTGTTATTTTGGGCAAAGAAGTACCAATTTCTTTATGGTCGGTTATTATATCCGTAGTTGTTGCCATAGTTGTCGGTATTGTATCTGGTTTAATGCCGGCACTCAAAGCGATGAAATTGGATCCGATAGAAGCCCTTCGTTACCAATAGTTAAAGAGGATACGGGGTAAGAAGTCTATTTAAAAGAGATATATATTTATACAATACCATCAAATTTTATAACAGAAAGGTGTTTTTTTATGCAACATTCAATTAAAAATAATGTAATCTTTATTACAGGAGCTTCCAGTGGTGTTGGAGCAGCATTGGCTGAACAATATGCAACTGATAATACGGTTTTGTATTTATGCGGACGCAATCAACAACGTTTGGATAAAACGGCAATGATTTGTCGGGAAAAGGGAGCAACTGTTTATACGTTTCAATTTGATGTAACTGATAAAGATGCTGCAAAGAAAGCTTTACAACAGGCAAATGATATTCAAAAAATAAATTTAGTTATTGCAAATGCCGGTGTTTCCAGTGGTATTTTGGGAATTGCCGAAGACATGACTGCAACCGAAACCATTTTTAAAACCAATATTTGGGGTGTTGTTTATACAGTTTTACCAGCCATTGAGATATTACGACAAAATAAAGGTGGACAAATTGTTTTAATGAGTTCAATGGCCGGATACAGAGGATTACGTAATTGTCCGGCTTATTCTGCCTCAAAAAATTGTGTAAAAGCATGGGGTGAAGCATTGCGAGGATTTTTAGAAAAAGATAATATCAAAGTTAATGTTATTTGCCCAGGATTTATTAAAACACCTTTGACTGATGCAAATGCTTTTAAAATGCCGTTTTTAATGGATGCTCCAAAAGCTGCTAAAATTATTCAAAAAGGAATTGTCAAAAACAAACCGATTATTGCTTTCCCGCATATTATGGTATTTTTTGTATGGTTTGGGATGATTTTGCCGTCATTTGTTTTTCATTCCATCTTAAAAATGTTGCCCCAAAAAGAATAATACATTCATTTGGATTGTGTGTAAAAAATTTCTGTTTAATCGTATAAAAAATCCACCGATTTTATAAAAGATATAAAAAGTTATTTATTTTTTAAATTGGTGGATTTTATGATATTAATCGTGTGTTATTTATATGAAGGGATAGACATGGGCAATTTATTTTGACCAAAAGGTTTTTAAAAATTTTGGATGGACAAATAAAATTTAAAGATTCAATACTACTCGCATTATCTGTGAATGATTGTTGTATAAAGATGTAAAGTGTGTATTTGTTTAGGAAAATTAAAACCTATTTTTTCTTTTCTTTGCGTTTTTCTTTTTTAGAAATGGTTTTAATTAAGTCTAAAACATTATTGGCTAAATCAGTGTCCTGAATATCCGAAAATGCATTTAGTAATTCTTTTGCCGATTGTTGTGTCGGAATTGGTTGTTCGGCAATCATAAAGTCGATGTCTTCACAAAAACAATCATTGGCATATTTTGAAATATCAAGTCCTTTATGTGCTAAAAAGGCTTCTACACCATCAAAAAAATAACCGGCTGGAATATTTAAAATACGGGCAAGTTGCCAGATGCGACTCCCCGAGATACGATTAGTTCCTTTCTCGTATTTCTGTATTTGTTGAAATGAAATATTCAGCTTTTTAGCTAAATCATCTTGACTTAATCCCAATAAATTACGCCGTAAGCGAATACGAGAACCGATATATTCGTCAATAGTATCTAACACGTTATTTTTAAAATCTTGTTTGTCAGTCATTGCATATTCCTTTATGTTTTTTTCATAGATTATATGCATGTGATGATTTTGTCAATAAAAAAGAGAAAAATACATACGATTGTATTCTTTTTTTATTTAAATTTTATTTATATAAATTTATAAATAATTCAATATGATTCGTATAAATAAATTGTTCAACGGGAATAATTGTTTGTATATGATAACCGGCATTTATCAATTCCTTTGCGTCCCGAGCAGCCGTATTGGGATTACATGAAATCATAAGAATACGTTGAACGTTACTACGTGCTAACTGTCGGCATTGTTCTTTTGCACCGGAACGAGGTGGATCGATAATGACAACATCAGCCTCATTCAGTTCGCTTGGTAATAAGGGATTGCGAAACAAATCACGTTCAATACCATTAACCCCGAGTGCTTTTAAACTGTCCGAAGCAATATCAAATCCTTTTACGGGAATGTTTTTAGCAATAATCGGTTTTGTAAACGTCCCGCTTCCACAAAATAAATCAAATATTTTTTTGGGTGTTCCCAGATGTGTTAACATTAACTCAATTAATGTTTTTTCGCCTTCTTCAGAGGGTTGTAAAAAAGCATCGGGTGGGAAGGGAAGTTGAACCATTTGAATAATCGGTTCATTATTGTATAAAAGACGGGCAACATCATTTTGTGTTGCAAAGGTTGCCAATAACTCCCGTTGATGTAGGGTCAATTCGCCTGATTTGCGTTTAATGTGCATATCAATCCCCCATTTTGTATGGAGTATCGATATATCGCCAGAACCTTTTAATTCACGAATCAATTGTTTCAATTTCGGTAAAAAATCAGATAATGGTTTGACTAATGCAGGACAAGCATTTAAAGGGACAATTTGGTGTGATTTAGAAGCATTAAATCCGATAATGCCCTTTTGAAAAGCAAAAGTTGCTCTTCTGCGAGTGCCAAAAGGAATAAAAATAATCGATTCGGGTTGAACAGAAATGCCGTTATCCAAAAATGCTTTTATAACAAAGTTGAGTTTGTTTTGCCGATAGGTTTCAAACGGTATATTTTGATACAAACAACCGCCACATTTGCCAAAAGCCGAACAAATTGTCATCATAAAAATCCTTTTTGCTAAATAATTCGTTGATAAATATGTTTTTTTAAAAAATATCATTTTTCTGTGATTCTGTCAATGAATTTATTTGACTTCATCGGAAAAAAAAGCTAAATTATGTGCGATGTATTACTCAACATAAGGATGTTAAAATGACAGAAAATCAAAATACAGGACACGAACAACGTCAAGTACGGTTATCAAAGTTAAAAGCACTGGAAGCAAAAGGAATTAATGCTTATCCGCAAATTTACAGACCAACGGCAACAGCTACTTCTTTGGCTGAAAAATATGCGGAGTTGCAAAATGATACACAAACTCAGGATGTTGTATCGGTTGCCGGGCGTGTTCGGGCAATTCGTAATTCTGGTATGTTTATTGATATTTACGATTCAACTGGAAAAATTCAAATTTATACATCTAAAGAAAACAGTTCTGTCGAATTATTGGAAATGTTAGATTATTTGGATGTGGGCGATATTATCGGTGTTGAAGGATATGTCAAACGGACAAAACGGGGAGAGCTTTCCGTCAGTTCATTAAAAATGACAATGTTGTCAAAAGCATTATTACCATTGCCGGAAAAATATCATGGATTGACAGATACGGATACAAAGTATCGTCAACGGTATTTGGATATGATTATGAATCCTGAAACAACGACAACACTTGTTAAACGTTCTCAAATTATTACGGCAATCAGGACATTGCTGTTAAATGAAGGATTGTTGGAGGTTGAAACTCCGTTATTACATGTGATTAAAGGTGGGGCAACGGCAAAACCATTTATTACACACCACAATGCATTAGATATGGATTTGTTTTTACGGGTTGCTCCGGAATTATATTTAAAACGGTTAATTGTTGGTGGTATGCATGGCGTGTTTGAAATTGGGCGAAATTTTAGAAATGAGGGGATTGATACTCGGCATAATCCGGAATTTACAATGATGGAAATTTATCGTCAATATAATGACTATACAGATATGATGACCTTGTTTGAAAAAATTGTTGAAACGGCGGCTATGGCTGTTAACGGTACAACAACTGTAGAAATTGATGGTAAAACAATTGATTTAAAAGGGCCGTATCCTCGCAAAACAATGGCTGAATTAGTTTTAGAACACACTGGTGTTGATTTTATGGCTATTGAAACAGACGAAGAAGCACGATCTGCTTGTGAAAAATTGGGTGTTTCCGTTGATGAAAGAATGGATTGGGGACATTGCTTATCAACTGTGTTTGAAGAAAAATGTGAACATCATTTGGTACAACCGACACATGTTATTGATCATCCGAAATCCATTTCACCATTAACAAAAGAACATCGGGATAATCCGAGATTGGTTGAACGTTTTGAAACATTTATCAATACTTGGGAAATGTGTAATGCTTATTCCGAATTAACAAATCCGATTGATCAACGGGAGCGCTTTGAAGAGCAAGTAAAAGAACGTGAAGCAGGTGATGATGAAGCTGATATGATGGATGAAGATTTTGTGACAGCTTTGGAACATGGTATGCCACCAACGGGAGGTTTAGGTGTTGGTATTGACCGATTAATTATGATTTTAACTTCTAATTTATCTATTCGGGATATTATTGCATTTCCGACCATGCGAAAAAAATAACTTGAAGTTCAAAAAAAAAGAAATATATTTTATTTGTGGAAAAAAAGGAGAAAAACACAATGAAAAAAGAAGAAATCAGAACTTTTGCTCAAAAATTATTTGAATTAAAAGATCCTATTTTGGTGCCGATGTTAGCTCCAAAATTGGCTCGTTTTGCCCCGTTAATTTATATTATCGGTTTGGTTTTATTGGCTATTGGTATTTTGGGTGCTTTTGTCGCTATGTTCAGTAGCTTTTCCGGAGCTCTTTTAGGCTTGGTTTATATTTGCATTCAATTTGTTTTATTGCGGATGTTCTGCGAATTTTTATTATCAGCAGGCAATCAGCAATAAAAAAGGGGAATGTTCCCGTAGCTCAGTAGGATAGAGCGTAGGATTCCTAATCCTAAGGTCGTGGGTTCGATCCCCTCCGGGAACGCCACTTTTAAAGTGACAGTGGATTATGCAAAATATCGCAGCAACCTGTATTGAAAAAAATGGAATAGGTTTATTGATTGTTGGACCGTCCGGCATTGGTAAATCATCATTGGCTCTTAAATTAATAGATGAGGGCGCTTTTTTAATCAGTGATGACCGAACGCTAATTATTGACAATAGAGAACGATTAACGGCAACCGTTCCGGAAACAATACAACAACAAATAGAAGTGCGAGGTATAGGTGTTATTAGTGGTTTACCGTACAAAAAAGAAACAATTGTGTCGGCTGTTATTCATTTAATTGATACGGAACCTGAACGAATGCCAAGTGAAGTATATACGAAAGTTTGTGGGCAGGAAATTTTAACTTTTTCTTTTTATAACAAAGATTTTTCCTTGACAAATAAAGTAAATCTTGTTATAAGGCTTCTTAAAAAAGAAGTGTTTTTTGTAGCTGAACGGAGAAATAAATGTTAGGAATAGTACTTGTCGGACATAATGATTTACCTAAATCAATGATGACGGTTGTTAAACATGTTGTTGGTCATACAGATGGAATGGCATATGTATGTATTGAATCAAATGATGATATGGAGGCAAAGCGTCATGAAATATTGGAAAAAACAATCTCCGTTGATACAGGAGATGGTGTTATTGTTGTGACGGATATGTTTGGTGGGACTCCCTCTAATTTAGCAATTTCATTAATGGAAGAACGCAATATTGAAGTTATTTCCGGTATGAATGTGCCGATGTTGATTAAATTAGCAGAAGAACGTTCCGAAACGATGCAAACAGCAGTTAAACATGCACAGGATGCTGCTCGTAAATATATCAATATTGCTTCACATTTATTGTAATATAATGACTCAAACAATATCAAAAACAATTTTAATCCAAAATTTAAAAGGGTTGCATGCTCGTGCAACGGCCTCTTTTGTAAAAACAGCCTCATTGTTTCAAAGTGATATTGAAATTTATAAGGGTAGTCAGTCTGATTTAACGGTTTCCGGAAAATCAATTATGGGTATTTTGATGTTAGCGGTTCCGTTAGGTGAAGAAATTACCATTCAGGCAACCGGTTCTGATGCTGAGCAAGCAATTCAGGCATTAACAGACTTAATTAATGCTCGGTTTAACGAAGAATAAACGGTTTTTTTTAAGCGCAAGCATTGAATTAACTTCTTTGTGCAATAAATTGATTTTTATTTGTTTTTTTAATAAAATGCATATATTTTATTTCTTTGGATAGATTAAAGTACATCTGTTTGTCCTCTATAAAAAGAAAGATTAACGGAAGATATTTTTATTCTTATTGACACACAGCAAGTCTGGTATGATTATTTCTTTTCATATCATATGTTAAATAATTTGTTCCGAGTTGAGGTGTGAGCATATGATTTTTATCACGAGGCGTACTTGTCCAAATAAATTGTTTTCCGATAAGTTGAGATAATTTAACAGATAAATCTGTTGGTTCATTGTTTGATAAAAAGGCAGATATATCCAAGTGTTTTTTGTTGATTGTTTCACAAGCCCATTCTGCATTCCACCAATTTAAGGTTGTTGCAGATACATAATAGATTTTATTA
>JAFZGR010000274.1 GCA_017555325.1 Alphaproteobacteria bacterium
GATGGAAGAATGCGAATGTAGGGATGCATTAAAGTGTGAGTTAACAACGGATTGTCCTAATCTCTATTATCCATCTCAAAGCGTGTGGGTTTGGACTGCAACGCCACATGCTAAGGATTCTGCTTATGGTTTTGGTTTTAATGGTAGTGGACTTGTAATTAGAACAAGAAATGGGACACATAATCATTATGCCTTATGTATACCTTAACATTCTTTCTTTCATTATATAGAAAAATGGATTGTTATAATCATAAAAACAATTTGTTGGCATAAAAAACATCTCCTGTTTTGGATTTTGTAAACAGGAGATGCTTTTTTGTCTTTAAATTTAACGATTGTTGATGATTCGCTTGACTTCTTGCGTAACAATGCGTTCCACAATGTCCGGCAAATGCGTGTTTAACCATTCTTGCAACATCGGTTTGAGCTGTTCTTCAACAGAATTTGTTAATCCGTTGTTTGCTTGTGGTTTAATTTGATTCAGCTTTTCTAAAGAAGCCTGTGTTTTCATAACCGTTTGAGGGGTAACAAGCGTTCCTTTTGAAACCTGCATTTGCGGTGTCAGTTCAAAAATAGCTTCTTCCTGAATTGGTTGAATTGTTGGTTTTTGAATGCTTGATACATCTGTTTTTAATGTTTCCGCTTCACGGGAAAGGACTGTTCTGATAGATGATAAAATATCGGCAACGGATTGTGGTTCTTCCTGCATGACACGCTCCTTATTCTACGTTATAACCAAACCATTTGTTTTTAACTTTATTATAATATTTTTTGTCATCGTATGTCGGAACATCTAATTTTAAATCTTCCGGATTTAATTGTCCGACTGCCGATAAAAGAGCATATGCTGATACAATTTCATCCCGATGAACTTTAACCAAAGAAACCTGATTATCTAAATGTTCCTGTTCGGCATCTAACACATCCAAAACCGTCCGAGAACCGACCTGTGCCTCACGAATAACACCGTCTAATGCGATTTTTGAGGCATTAATTTGGTCTTTCAACGATTTGATTTGTGCTTTGTTTGAGGTGTAATTTTCCCAAGCACTGATTGTTTGGGCGCGTACATCCTGTTTGATTTTGGCAAGCATGATCCGATATTGATTTTCAGTTTGTTTTGCTGCCCGAATGTCGGCATATTCTGCTCCTGATTGATATAAAGGCACTTTCATGTTTGCCATAACTTCCCATGTGTCATTTCGTTTAAATGTAGAAACATCATGTTGCTTGCCGGCTCCTGCCGTAATATCAATTTGTGGTGCCAGTACGCCCTTTTTAGCGCTAACCGTATAATCGGCAGCCTGAACAGCATATTCTGCGGCTTTAATTTGCGGATTGCGTTCCATGGCAATTCGTAAGGCATCTTCTAATGATTTTGGTAGGCGCATATCCGAATCGCTGACATCATCCATTGTTTTTGCCGGTGTTAATCCGACAACGCTGAAATAATTGGCATTTGAAACTTCTAATAAACCTTCTGCCGCAATGCGATTCGCTGTTGCACCGGAAAGACGGGCTTCTGATTGGGCAACATCTGTACGGGTTAATTCACCGGCTTCAAATCTTTTTTTATAGGATTCTAAATGTCTAGCTAACACTTTTTCATTGCTGATTTGTAAGTCTAAAACGGCTTTATCCCGAATCACATCCATATAAACGGCAACGGCATCTAATAACGTAGCTTGTTCCGTATTAGTTAATGCAGAGCGGGCGGAGCGAACTTGTTGTTTGGCGGCTTCAACGCTATTGTATGTGCTTAATCCGGAAAATACAGGTTGCACTAAATTAATTGATAAGGCATTAGGATCTTGATTTAATTTCATTTTATCCCCGCCTAAATCACTGCTGTAAATGTTTTGTGTATAGGAACGACCGATGCTGCCTTGACCGATTACGGATGGGCGATATCCTGATTTTGCACGGGCAACCGATTCATCTGTTGCTTTTAATCCGGCTCGTTCGGCATTAATGGTTAGGCTGTTTTCATAGGTATAAGATAAAACATTAGATAAATTTTCGGCCGTTGCCAATGTGGAAACGGTTGATAAAATAAGTGCTAAGCCTGTGATTTTGTTTAACATTTTACTCCTCTTTCACTGTTTTTGATGATTTAGAATAAAACAATTTTCAAAAAAATTCAAGATTTTTTATTTTTTTTCTTGACTTGTTCTGAAAAATTATATAAGAATAAGTTATTCCTTTTGTGGCCGGTTGGCAGAATGGCTTATGCAGAGGACTGCAAATCCTTGTATGTCGGTTCGATTCCGGCACCGGCCTCCAAAAAGAATTATCGTGTTCCAGCGTAGCTCAGTGGTAGAGCAATCGGCTGTTAACCGATCGGTCGTAGGTTCGAGCCCTACCGCTGGAGCCATTAAACCCGCCTTTTAAGGCGGGATTTTTTGTGCCTGAAATTACAACGGTATATTTCTATTAATGTTATACCATTGGTTTATTGAAAAGACATAATTATCCCTGTCTATTAATGAATTTTGTGCCTGAAATCCGTTGATTATGTTGAAAGAATAAAATTTTCCCTATCTATTAATGGAAAATCCATCGGTTGTGTTTGTGTGTTTTTTTATTTTAAAAGAAAATATTTTAAGATGTTGTTTTATCAAATTAAAATATATTTTATGCCATTCACATTAAAAACATTGATAACTATTTAAAAATATGATATAATATGCGCATTCGTTTTTACCGGCTTATATCAAAAGTGAATAGAAAGGTTTTAGGATGGCACAACAAAATACAGATATAGAAAAAGTTAAAAAATTTGTACAGGAAATGCAGGGCGGATGGTATCCGCTTCGATATATCAGCGGTATTTCCCATTGTTTGTTTGATATTAATGCCCAAGATGAAAATGGTAATACTTTTTGGCATTATAATTTTGAAGTATGTCCGGATAGAGTGTATAATCAAGGTTTGTTAAAAGATTTTTGCCGAGCAACAGATCAAAAAATTGATTTAAGTAAAAAAAATAAGCAGGGTATTTCTGTTTTAGGTTCGTTAATTGGGAATAAAAATAATCCGTTTGTTTTTGAGGATATCTTGCGTTATCCGGAATTTTACAAATCCATAGATTATACGGCACAAAATGAAAACGGGACAAGTATGTTGATGTATCTTGTTCAAGAGGGTTTCTTAACTTTTAAAATATATATGAATTATATTAAAGAATTATGCGAACATTCCGAAATATTGAATTTGCAAGATAAATCAGGGAATACGGCTTTGCATTATGCCTGTCAATTAGGAACATCTATTCAAGGGGTTCAAATGCTGATTGAATCGGGGGCAGATATCCGAATCAAAAATAACAATGGATTACAACCGATTGATATGATTCAAGAGAATAGGGAATTAAGCAATTTATTATCGGCATACATGACCAAAGAAACACCCGAATTAAACAAGCAGTCCTCTATTGTGATGAAACATTCTATTCCAAACAAAATGATATCCTATTCAAACGGTCGAGCTGAATAAAAATGATTATTATTTAATCAGATTGTTGACGAATATAGAAAAAGCAAAATAGTTATTCTGTTAATTGAACGTGGTTTAGGCGTATTTTATACATTACCATTATCTTGCAGTAAAAAAATTACCGTCAATATGAGTGTGTTATAGATTTTTGTATAGAACAGGTATCGGTGGTTATACGAATTCTTTATGTTGAACGTCATTCTGAAAGCACACGAAAGTGTGCTATTCAGAATCTCGCAATAAAGTATCCTTTGTTTGTGCTGTTTTAGTTTTTCGTCACCCTGAATTTATTTCAGGGTCTTGTTAGGATAGTTCCACATCGTTTGTGCCACATTCTCCCGAGATACCGGATCGGGGTCCGGTATGACGGTAAGTGTAAAGATAAAAACAACAATTTGAGCTACTTTATTTGCATTTTCTTGTCAATATGAGTGTGTTATAGATTTTGAATGAAACGCTATGTCCACTTCCCAATGAATAGTTAAAAAAAAGACCCGAAATCTTGAAAAATGGATAGAAATTGACTTGAAATTATAAATCTTTTTCCCTTTCTTTTGAAATTATACTATTGAAAAGTATAAAAATATTAAACTTTAACTATAAATATTGTTGCAAAAAAAGGTACGTATAATTGCAATCTTTTTTTTTACATTTTTAAAACTTTTTGAGAAGTGTTTGATTTTTAATACTTCTTTTTGATTTTAAAAGATAATTTTTTCGTTTTTTATGTCTTTTTGATGCTTTTTTATTTTGCCGATTCGAAGCGGGAAAAAAAGGTACCTTTTATTACACTAGCAAATGGAAGCATATAATTGTTTTCCAAAGAGACTAACGGCGGAAAACCGCCAAAGAAAAACTTTTATTCGTTCAGGGAATGAAGAAAAAGTACTCAAAAGATGAAAGGAAAAGTCAAATGAAAAAGAATGAATCAGGTCGTTCAATGGTTGAAATGCTCGGCGTTTTGGCTATTATCGGTGTTTTATCAGTTGGTGGTATTGCCGGCTACACAATGGCAATGAACCGTTATCGTGCAAACGAAGTTGTTGATATGGCAAACAAATATGCTGTTATTGCATACTCTGCATATATGACAAGCAAAATGATGAACAACGGAACAGCAGATGCTAATGCCATTCCGTCATTTGCTTCAACAGGTTTGTTTGGTTCAAATTCTTCTGTCAACGGAACAAAAATTGGACCTGCTGATGTTGATGAAGATTATGTACGTATTACGTTAACATTTAACAATGAAAAAATCTGTCAGGCAACAGCTACATCATTAGGTGCGGTAATTAGTTCGTCTAGTACACCAAAAGGCACATCATCAATTCCAGTACCTATGGATGACTCAGAACCAGCTCCAAAATCAACAGTTTCACAAGCTAATTGTGGTTCTAATGGTGGTACAATTGAAGCCGTCTTCAAACAAAGCTAATCTTTATATCAGATAAATATAATACGATAAAAAGGAGTTAAACATGAAGAAAAATGAATCAGGACGTTCAATGGTTGAAATGCTTGGCGTTTTAGCTATTATTGGTGTTTTATCAGTTGGTGGTATTGCCGGTTATACAATGGCAATGAACCGTTATCGGGCAAATGAAGTCGTTGATTATGCAAATAAATATGCTGTTATTGTTTATTCTGGTTGGATGACAGCAAAAATGATGAATAATGGAAGAGTGCCAACTGGTTATACAAATCCGACTTTTGCTCAAACAGGTTTGTTTGGTTCAAAAACAACGGTAAATGGGACAACTATTGCTTTGGCATCCACTGACCCGATTGGGGAAGGAGGGGTTAAAGTTGTTTTGACATTTGGTTCAGATGCGAAAAAAACATGTCAGGCTACAGCTACATCCTTGGGGATTGCACCAAATTCAGGAGCCGCTGGTGCTGATGGATGGTCACAAGGTAAATGTGATGATACAACAGCTCCAACTATTAATTATTTCTTCAAACAAAGCTAATTGATGAGCGAGTTAGCCACATAAAAAATTATGTGGTTAGACGGCAGTGTTAAATGGTTTTTTTTTGAGTTCCCCGTTTTTCACTGCTGTTGATTAAAAGTTGCTTAAAGATTCCAAAGCTCTTTAAGCACGGCAGAACGGCAGTATTAAACGGTTTTCTTGAGTTCCCCGCTTTTTACTGCCGTTTGTTTTTTTGAGGGGGCTCTGTAATTAAAGATATGCTTTCCTAAAAAAGTTCAAAGAGCTGATTGTATCAGAATATTTAAATCCCCTTGTAAATGCAGGAGGATTGTTATTTGTTTATTCCTGTTTTTATTTAAGTACATATTCCGGATAAATGGGTATCGGATTGTCAATATCCACATATTTCATCTCAAATCCTTCCATTTCCGGTTCAATCATTTGAATGGTTTCTTTTGCTTTATCCGTTTCTGATAAAGTGCATTCAAACGGGAAAACAATTTCGTGTCCTTTTCCGCCCTCAAATGTGAAAATATTTTCGGCAATCGGTAAGGCTTTTGTAATTTGAATATCTAACCCTGTTTCTTCTTTTAATTCTCGTTTAACGGCGTTTTCGGCTGTTTCGCCAAAGTGAATACCGCCCCCCGGCAAACGATAAAAATATTGATTTTTAATAGAATCATATCCTTTGACGGCAAGAACGGTGTTCCCTTTGCGGATAACGGCAATCGCCAAAGGTCTGATTTCGCCTTTTTCTCGTTTATCTGTTTTAATCCAAACGTGATGTTCTATATGTCCGTCAACAACTGTGTCCGGTCGGGTATAACCACCCATTTCCCGCATAACGGATAACATAACCGAATGAGAGGTTGGATTGTTTTCATCACAAGAAAGCATAACGCTTTCAAGATGTAGATTATTTTTGCAATAATCTAATACCAGTTTTAACCCTTGCTTTGCATAGCCTCTTTTTCGGCAAGATGGCAAAATCTGATACGCAATATGACCGCCGGATTTTTTTAATCCCTCATTTAAATAATGGCGAACGTGATATAATCCGACAAAACATTTGCCGTCAAATAATAATAAAACGGTTGCCGGAACTCTGTCTTGCGGAATAGGGCCGTTTTTGCAAGTATTTAAATAATCTAAATATCCGTCAAAGTTTGTTTCGGAATATTCAATCAGTTTTTGTGATGCACGAATATCAAACGGTGTCGGATTGGCTTTTAATTCCATAATTCCATTTAATAATTCCGGCAAAATTTCAGCTGTCGGTTCTATAATTTTAAGCATTTTTATCCTCCTTATTGTACATTTAAAAGCATACAATAATCCGTTAAAATCTGTCAATGACTTTTTTGTTGATTTTTAAAATAACTTTTCGTATGATAAAAATATGTTTATAAAAGGAGAAAATTGATGATACAACCGCTTGTTTCCGTTATTGTGCCGATTTATAATGTTGCCGATTTGTTAGGAGGCTGTTTAGACAGTATTCTGAATCAGACATATCAAAATTTTGAAATTATCTGTGTGGATGACGGGGCAACTGATGATAGTGGACAAATTGCCGATTCGTATGCACAAAAAGATAATCGTATTACGGTTATTCATCAGCAAAACAAAGGGCTTTCCGGTGCCAGAAACAGCGGATTAGTCGTTGCGAAGGGTGAATACGTCACATTTTGCGATTCGGATGATTATTATCACCCGTTGTTTTTGGAAAAAATGGTTTCGCTTATACAGCAAGAAAAAGCTGATGTCGTTACGTGTTCACTGGTTCATACAAAAGAAAAAAACACGGGCAAATATGATGATTTGAGTGCTTTTGTACCGACTGTTCGGATTTGTGATAATCCGATTATGGATTTTTTAAATACATCTTGTATTCCGACCGGTGTACACATTAAGTTATATCGGCGGGAAGCATTGGGTGATTTGCAATTTGTTGAAGGTATTTATTTTGAAGATATTCCGTTTACAACATTGTTGATGATGCAAGTTAAAAAAGTAATTAGTACCAATTATCCGTTGTATTATTATTACACAAATCCCAATTCCATTATGCGTACGTCGTTTAACGTTAAAAAAGTGATGAGTTATATCACACTGATACGGCATATTTCTGAAAAAACAGCACAAATCCGACCGGAACTATCCGAATTGGTTCGTAAAAAAGTGCTAAACAGACGGTTTAAAATGATGGTTAATCAGGCCATTCGCAAACAAAAGAATAAAACCGAACGCATAACGTTGTTTAATGAAATTCAAAAACAGGTTAAGCCGTTATTTGAAAAAGGAATTATTTCGTATGACGGATTAAAACCGCATCATCGGTTGACCTTGTTTTTATTATTAAAATGCAAAACCTCTCATCCGGCCCGTTGGGTCATGACATTAATTTAAAAGGAGTTGACTTATGAACGAAACACAAAATACACAAAAAAACATAGATAATCACGATAATGATATGTATATTTTAAATCAAAACGGGTCAATTACGCAGATAGAACCGATCACTAAAAATGAAAAAGGAGTAGAGCAGGTTATACATGCTCAGCAACGGGAACGTTTAAAAACAAACGGATAAATTTTTGTAGTCGTTTATCCGAGTGATATGTTTCGGTTTAATTTGACTGATATGTTGTTTTTTTTGTAAATTTCCACCGGCTTGTGCCGGTGGTATTTTTACAAGTTTGTTTAGAGGATAACGTTGTAAGTAATTATCTAAATTTGTCTGTGTGTTTGTGGTGTGGATTCTGACTGTTATTGATAATTTTAAGTGTTTATCGGTTGGGGAGGGGTATCTATAACCAGACTGCTTATACGGATAGTGTTGTGTTTGATACTAAAACACCATCCCGATTGTGGAATTGGGATGGTGTAGTTTGTTAAAACAGTTAAAGTGTATTTGTTTTTTTTAGTCTTGTTTTTTAGTCGGATTATATAAATAGCCGTAAATTAATCCGATAAAAACTGCTCCGCCGATGATGTTTCCGATTGTTGCCGGAATTAAGTTGGATGTAATAAACGCACTCCATGTAATGTTTGCCCCGTTATAAATAGCAGCAGGAATAAAGAACATATTGGCAATGGAGTGTTCGTATCCTAATGTGACAAATATCATCACCGGTACCCAAATGCCCAAAGATTTGCTGACAATGTCTTTTCCCGCATATCCCATCCATGTGCCTAAACAAACAAGCATATTGGCCCCGATTGCTTTATAAAACACAACATCCCATGGTTTGCTTAATTTGCCGTTGGCTAATGTGTTTAAATAATTGCTGTATGGATTGGAGGCAATGATATCGGTTTTGTGGGCTAAAATATACGCAACAAATTGAGCGCCGACAAAGTTAAATAAATAAGCTAAACACCAAACTTTTAACAATTGTATAAGGGTAGTTTTCTTTTGCATGCAGGAGAGTGTCATTCCGGCACAGTCGCTTGTGAATAAATCAGCCCCAGCAACCGAAACCATAATTAAGCCGACCGGAAATAATGCACCGGCAATAAATTTAACCATACCGGGGGCTGAAAAAGCATCTCTGGGCATACCGCCGGCAACAACAACGGTTAATAATCCGCCTAAAGCAATGAATATACCACCCATAATGGCTAATAACATAAATTTGTAAAGAGGGGTATTTGCTTTTGCTTTTGAACTGTCTGCAAATAAAACGGCAATTTCTGCCGGTGAATAATATGACATGTAAAACTCCTTGGTTGAAATAAAAAAGTATGTGCTTAATATCTCTTTTTGATGAAAAAATCAAGTGTTTTTTTTAAAAGTGCTTTTTTTGAAGTGTTTGTTTTTTTAATCGAAAGAAGAGAGGTGGATTTTTCCGATATAGTGCCTGAAAAAGACAATTTTTAATCAAAAAAGTGCATTTTTTTGTTGCTAAAAATTTTATATCATGATAGACTGCACAACGAAATAACCGTCAGCCTAATCAGTGTTCATCTGGGGAAACACCGTTTTATGCACGGGAA
>JAFZGR010000275.1 GCA_017555325.1 Alphaproteobacteria bacterium
CGTGGGGAGGTGTGTGTCCTGTGTTTTCTTATAAGAATTTTTTTTAGTTGTTTTTTATAAATCCAGAGAGATATGATTTTTGCTTGATTTTTCATTTAAAGCGGTTTAAAATGTCGTTATGAAAAAATTGTTTCTATTGAGTTTTTGTATTGTGTTATCGGCTTGTTCTACGCAACAGGATGTTTTTAAGGGACGGGAACGGATGCCTGTTCAATCTCGCCATTTTTTAATGGGACAGACACAAAAAGCAGTTAAAACAGCCTTAGGTAATCCGCATGTGCAACGAACGGAAGAACCCTATTGTTTATGGATATATAATCAGGATGACTGTTCTGTTTTGGTTTATTTTAATGGAAAGAAACGGGTGGATTATGCAGAAGCTCGGGGAGAATGTAAACGTTTAACGGCATTATATCGGTTA
Organism: Alphaproteobacteria bacterium; assembly: GCA_017555325.1. Lineage (GTDB taxonomy): Bacteria > Pseudomonadota > Alphaproteobacteria > CAAHEQ01 > UBA3637 > RGIG4140. The sequence goes on from JAFZGR010000275.1 coordinate 422, forward strand.
CCGGAAAAAGAAAGGAAAGGATAAAAATGGCACAAAAAGTGACACCACGTATTTTATCAGGATTTATGGAGTTGTTGCCGGAAGAACAACTTGTTTTTGATAGAATGAAACAAATTATTGCCAATACGTACGAATCATTTGGTTTTGTTGCTTTAGATACACCGGTTTTAGAGTTGTCTGAAATTTTGCTTGCCAAAGCGGGTGGAGAAACTGAAAAACAAATTTACCGATTTACAAAAGGTGATACGGATATGTGTATGCGGTTTGATTTAACCGTTCCATTGTCACGATATGTGGCTCAACACCAAAATGAATTGGCATTTCCGTTCAGACGTTATCAAATTTCGAAATCATATCGAGGTGAACGTCCTCAACGTGGTCGTTTTCGGGAGTTTTATCAGGCAGACATTGATATTGTCGGTAGTGAAAAATTGTCGATTTTATATGATGCCGAAATTCCCAGTATTATTTATCGGGTGTTAACAAAATTGGGCTTGAAACGATTCCACATTCGTATGAATAATCGTAAATTATTACAGGGATTCTATGAACATATTGGATTAAGTGAACAATCTGCTGAAATTTTAAGAATTATTGATAAAACGGATAAAATCGGGGAAGATAACGTTCGGTTATGTTTGTCTGATTTGGGAATTAATGCTGACTTGATTACACGAGTGTTGTCATTTGCTCAAATCAAAGGTTCTGTGGCAGAAGTTTTATCACAATTGGGAGCGTTAGACATTGATAATGCAACTTATCAGTTGGGATTGTCCGAATTGCGAATGGTAACAAATGCATTGAACAGTATGGGTGTTCCGGAAACAAATTTTTTGATTGATTTGCGGATTACGCGTGGATTGGATTACTATACCGGAACGGTTTATGAAACGTTTGCCGATGATTTTCCGTCTTGGGGATCAATTTGTTCTGGAGGTAGATATGATAATTTAGCTGGTTTTTATACGGACAGAAAATTGCCCGGAGTGGGTATGAGTATAGGATTAACCCGTTTTTTTGATGTGTTGAAAGCACAAGGATTATTAAATATGGGTCCTAAAACACCGGCATCCGTATTGGTTATTCCGATGAGTGAAAAAGAATCTTCTTTAGCTTTGCAAATTGGGCAGATATTAAGACAAGATGGTATTAAAACAGATGTTTTGGGATCAGATACAAAGTTTAAAAACAAAATGGTATATGCCAATAAATTGGGAGTTCCATATGTTGTGATTTTAGGCGAAAGCGAAATGCAAAACCAAACGGCTGTTTTAAAAGATATGGCTCGTGGGGAACAGCAAACGGTAGCGTTGGATAAATTAGCTCCGGCAATTCGATTGCTTCAGAATTTAGAACCGCTCTTACCTGTTATTAAGGATTGTTAATTAAAAAAACGGACAGATTTTGTCCGTTTTTTTAGAGTTTAATGTAGTGCTTCTAATGTAAACAGACGGGGCTAGATAATTTACTTTGCTATGTGAGAGGATGTAATATGTTAAACCATAGTGTGAGGTTTGAAACGGTTAATGTTGCTTGTATTGGTAAAGGAAGTTTATGATTGCATATTTTAAAAAATTGTATTAAAGTTCAAACAAAAGGAAAAGGGTATCAATGCGGATTTTAATATACAAAAAAAATAAGTTAATTGGAACAAGTGGTGGAATTGAAAAGGTTATTTCTTGGTTCTCGGGAGCATTAAGCAAGCAGGGCCATGAGGTTTTTGTTGTAACACGGGATGTTCAAAAAGGAGACTTGTTTTATCCTTTATTGCCAGAAGTAAAATTTCAACAGTTACCGATTGTGTTTCCCAAATGGCGTAAATTAATCGGAAAAGTATTTAAACAGATATTGCCGTATTTCAATCAGGATGCTTATGTGCAAAAAGCAATTAATCAATATTTTTCGATTATACAGCCGGATGTTATTATTGCAACGGGTGTTTCGGATTTTATAGATGTGTGTAAATATACGGGGGGGGGGCATATTTGTAAAAAGTTTATTCAAATTCATAATAATCCTAAAACCGCCTTAAAGAAAAGAAAGAAAAAATTATATCAACGCCTTTTTCAATATGCAGATGGAATACAGGTATTATTGCCGTCTTTTGTTTCTGCTGTTCGCACATATTATTCCGGACAAATAAATGTTATCGGTAATACAGTTCTTAAAAACGATATTCAAACAGCACGCCAAAATATAATTATTTATGTTGGAAGGATAGAGCCCAGTAAGCGACAACATTTGTTGATAGAGGCTTTTGCTCAAATTCATTTAAAATATCCGGATTGGAAAGTACATTTTTGGGGAGAAATTAATGTGATGGACTATTATCAAAAATGTGTTTCTTTAATTCAGCAACATGATTTAAAAGAGTGTGTTTTGTTTAAAGGGCGAACGCAACAAATGCCACAAGAGTTGGTAAAGGCCTCAATTTGTGCATTTCCAAGTGCGGTAGAGGGTTTTAGCCTAGCTTTAACAGAAGCGATGGCTGCGGGATTACCATGTGTTGGATTTAAAGATATTGAAAGTGTTAATGAATTGATTCATCATAATCATAATGGATTATTGGCAACTGATGCGATGGATTTTGTTGATTGCTTGGAAAAATTA
>JAFZGR010000276.1 GCA_017555325.1 Alphaproteobacteria bacterium
AAACCAAGCGACCTTCGGCATCTGTATTTAATATTTCAACTGTTTGTCCGGACAGAGATGTAACAATATCCCCAGGTCTGGTTGCTGTACCGGAAGGCATATTTTCAACTAATCCGACAATACCGATAATATTTTGCTTTACCTGGCGCAAAGCAAATGAACGCATGGTTGCTGTCACAACAGCAGCACCGGTCATATCCTGTTTCATATCACCCATATTTGCCCCTGGTTTTAAAGAAATACCACCGGAATCAAATGTCACACCTTTTCCGACCAAACCCAAATCAAATGTTTTCTTTTTGGGATTCCCTATCCATTTCATAACAACAACCCGCGGTTCATTTGCCGACCCTTGAGCAACAGATAAAAGCATTCCAAATTTTTTTGCTTTTAATTCTTTTACTGTTAAAATATCAACAGATAATCCGGAATTGGACAAATCCTTAATTTTATCAGCAAAAATTTTAGGCGTTAAGGCATTTGCCGGTTCACTGCACAAATCCCGAGCAAAATAAACCGATTCGGCAATAATTTGCTTTTCTTGAAATAATTTTTTTGCTTGTGCCGGATTATCCGTAATAAACGTCATTTTTTTTAATTTTAATTTCTTATCCGCCGTTTCTTTAGTCAAATATTTATCAAAGCGATAACTGCCTAGCAACAGTCCGAAGGCAACTTGAACAACTTCATTAACCGAATCGGTCGCCGGATAATAAACAGCCGTCTCATCTTCCTTTACAGCGGAGACTAAATTACCACCTAAATTTTGAAACGTTAAATCAATTTCATCTTTAACACCGGCAATAATCGTTTTACCGGCAGATCCCCAAACAGTCATTATTTTTTCAGATTGGGCAACAAATTTACTTTGTTTTAAAGCATTTTGAACAATTTTCAAATCGGCATTTGATAATTCAGAATTTTTTACTTTATCATTAACCGTACCAAATATACGCACATCTGATGATTTAACACTTTTAGCGAAAGAAACATCAATCATTAATCCCCCTTTTTTTGTAATTTAATTATATCTGATAACAATATAACAATATTTTAAAAAGGGCAAATAATTTTTTACAAAAGCAGAGTAAAATTTTTGTATCATTTTAAATAGTAAAATGCTTTTCATTCAAAAAAGCATTTTACTATCAATTATACAATATATTCCAATTTGTTAGTCCAAGAAAATATATTTTCTTCAGTTACAGTCTTTACTTGAGCTTTATATAATGAATTTTTAATAGTTTTTGCATCAACAGATAATGCGTTGTCAATTTCCGGGCTTTGCTGCTCACAAGTCATATTTTCCCATATTTTTACACTTTCTTTTATGATTATTGTTCCCATTATACTCTTAACTAATTTATCATAAATATTATCAATATTTCCTGTTAGTAAGACATTTTGTCGCATTTTGGAAAAATCACCATCAACAACCGAATTGACAATTTGTATCCAATCTTCTGTTGAAAAATTTTCAATATCTACCAAATATTTCTCTTTCCCCTCTTTTTTGAGTTGCTGCTGAATATAACTACGTATTGCCTTCAATGATTCTGGATTTTTCATAAATTTTTGTATTCTAGAAACACAATCCTTCCCATCTTTTGCAAGCAAAATACACCTTATACATCCAAATGCCGCCTCTTTTTGTTCTTT
>JAFZGR010000277.1 GCA_017555325.1 Alphaproteobacteria bacterium
CGACCAAATCTTCCCGATTACCTTGTTTGTACATTTCAATGCTTTCTTTGCGTTGTTTAACCATACTTTGCAATAAAGAAAGAATGGCTGTATCGTCGATGCCGTCTGTAATGCCTTTGGGGCGAGCTTCAATATCTTTATCTTTAATGGCAGCATTAATTAAACGAATGGTTGCCGTTTTCTTTTCATTTTTTGTTTTTAAAGCATCAACTAATGCTTTTTTTAAATCTTCACGGATCATTTTATACTCCTTGTTATTTGTGTTGTTTGTTTGAACAGCATACGGTAAAAACTTTTTTTTCGCAAGTAAATTTTAAAAATATTTATTATTCGATTTTCTTATTCCAAAAAATATTCAACCGTAGAAACAACACGAACGGTTTTGTCAATTTGAGCGGTTTCGCTAACTCCTGGAGCAGCATCTTGTGGAAGAATGGAAAAGACTCCTTGATTTGCCTTGCGTATTTTTCCGACCACTGCTTGTGAATTTTTGGCAAATTCTGTTGCTGCTTGACGAGCATTTTGGGTTGCTTCTTCTAACATAACGGGTTTAATTTGATTTAATCCTGTAAACAAATAACTGATTGGTTGTTCGTATTCGGTATTTGCAAAAACAATACCTTGTCCAACCAATTCACCGATTTTTTCGCTAGTATGGGCAACACTGTTTACTTGATTGGACCGAACGTAAATATTTTGTGTTAAAATAAAACGCGGTTGACCAGCTGTTTTTTCACGATACGGATTTGCGTCTAAATCATTGGTGTTGATTCATCCAATCGTTATTTCACTTGAACGGAAACCGTTTTTATTTAAAAAGGCAATAATCAGGTCTTTATGATTATTTATTTTGCTTTGTGTTTCGGTTAATTCATTTCCGATTGTTTGAAATTTTATATTCCATATAGCTAAGTCGGCCTTCACAGGCATTTCCGCTAAGCCTTTAACTATAACTGAACGATTGTTCATATGTGTTTGATAATAACCGTTGCCGATAAAAAATCCGCTTCCTGTAATTCCCAAAGATAATAAAATAGTAGCAGATATAAATAAAATGCCTTTATCCATAAATTCCTCCCACAAAATGTTTTTCACCTAGAGTATAGGATGTTTTGTAAAAAAAAATCAAGACTATTTCAAAAAAAAATGAATCTGTTAATAATTTGATTACTATTATGAGGTACAATGAACGCACGACAAAAAACAAAAGAGGTAAAAATGATACAAACAAATTGCATATATCAAGGAAATAGTATAGAAGTCATGCGTTCATTGCCGGATAAGTGTGTGGATGTGGTTTTTGCCGATCCTCCTTATTTTATGCAATTGGGTGGTGATTTGTTGTTACGACCGGATGCAACAAAAGTTGATGCCGTAACAGATTCTTGGGATAAATTTTCCGATTTTTCAGCATATGATACATTTACGGTTGATTGGCTAAAAGAGGCTCGTCGTATTTTAAAAGATGATGGAACGTTGTGGGTTATTGGGTCTTATCACAATATTTTTCGGGTAGGATATCAATTGCAAAATTTAGGTTTTTGGATGTTAAATGATATTATTTGGGTTAAAACCAATCCAATGCCGAATTTTAAAGGAACCCGTTTTACCAATGCCCATGAAACACTTATTTGGTGTGCAAAATCTGATAAATCAAAATATACGTTTA
>JAFZGR010000028.1 GCA_017555325.1 Alphaproteobacteria bacterium
CAACTACGAGGCGGTTCACATCGGGTACAATCTTCTCCATATTCATAATCATGCCGACAAACACAACCATATGTTCCGTCTTCTTTTTGGCGCCATACTTGTTTATCCGGACAAGTTTCCGGATTATTTCCACCACTACCGCCAGTTCCTTCCCCACTGCCACCGTTAAAATGGCTACCGGATTCAACAACAGGTGTTGCTTCAAATGCAAAAACCATACTTGTTTTGCTGTTTTTATTTCCACACATTCTTGTTAAAATAGAAATACCCATATCACTTAAAATACTTTCTTTTTGAAGCAGTTTTTCACAAACTTTATAAACCACTTTAAATGTCGTCACATGATATTTGCCATCAGCAAGACTGACCATCGCTTTTTTGTCATCAGGCGCATATTCAGGAAGTGCAGATTTAATAAATCGATTAACCTCTAATGCATGGGATGCACGAGAATCCGTTTGAGCCAACGTTTTAGCCTTACCGAGAACATCTTGTATTTTACCGGCTTGATAGGCCGTTAAGGCATATTGATACGTACCGACACCGGCAACAGATAAAACGCCGACAATTGCCAATACACCTAGCATTTCTACCATACTTCGTCCGATTTCATTACCTTTGATTCGCATAGTTTCCCCTTTTATAAAATATTAATTATAAAATGAGTGTAATAAAAGGTACGTTTTTTTCCGCATTCGAATCGGTAAAATCGGATTTTTTCAAAAATGAAAGATTGTTATTTTAATTGAACAATTTATTTAAAATCAAAAAAAATCTCAAAAAGTGAAAAAAAATGTTGTAATTTAACGTACCTTTTATTGCTGATAAAAACATCAACTTGTGTATGAAAAACATTTCATTTTATTGATTTTTATCAATGAAAAAATTATTTCATACTCGTAAAAAGGAGTTGATTGTGCTAATAACAATACTAATTCTATTTGTAATTATTGTCATTTTGCTTAGGCGAAAACAAATATTTTCAAATAATAAACAATTAAAAAACATGCCACTTTCAGGTCTGTTCATTCAACCAACATCCATACGGTTAAGTCAAAAATTTGTCGGGAAAATTATTCCTTTACAAACACTGGATATTTTTCCGACTGTCAGTGGTTTTATAGAAAAAGTAAATGTACAAGAAAATCAATCCGTTCATATTGGAGATACTTTATTTATTTTACAACAACGCCACTATTTAGTTCAAAAAGAGGTTGCCCAATCCCAACTGGAAAATGCCGATAAAGCTTATCAACAAAGTAAAAAAATACTAGCCGAAACAGAACAACAAAAAGAGTCTCTTTCACAAATAGAAATAAAAATGGCTCAACAACAATTTGAACAAGCAAAAAATAACCTCAAAATTGCCCAAGAAAAATTAAAGCAGGCAAAAATTAATTATATGTACACGGTTATCAAATCGCCGGTTAACGGCAAAATCACACAAATAACAACTACAATCGGTAACTATGTTGCACCGGCAGGAAATTTTTTAGCACGGATTATTCAACATTCGCCCATACGGGTTGTTTTTCCTGTTAATGAAACAGATTATCTCAATTTTTTAGAAATGGAACAAGGCTCTTTTGATACAGGAACTTTTAAATTGATTTTATCAAACGGACAGATTTATCCAATAACCGGCATTTTTCAATTAATGGAAAAAACACTTAAAAATATTATATTATCCGTTGATTTTCCTAATCCGGAAAGCATTTTAAAAATAGGCGAGTCTATAACGGTTTTATTTGAAAAAAAATTTTTAAATGTTATTGTGTTAGATAAAAATCTGGTTTATCTAACACCAAATGGCGCATTTGTTTTTTTATTAAAACAAAATAAAATTGTCCGAACACCTGTTATTATCGGACTAACAGTCAATAATCAGTATGTTATTTTAAAAGGACTTAAACAAAACGATTTTGTTTTGACGGAAAAAATTTCTGGCTTTCAAATCGGAAAAATTAACACTAATACCAAACAAAACCTAATTTCACGCCCCTCGGAATCAACAAATTGAAAGGATATTATAATGAGATTATTTGCCTATTTCTGTATTTTTTGTATGTTATTGTTTTTATTAGTAATTTCATTTGACGACAGAAATCGAACTTATTTGACGACAGAAACAAATCAAATGGGGGCAACATTAATGGGAGATGGGGAAACAACATACATACAATCAGCCCAACAAATGAATCAAGACAATATTATTTACCAATCACAAGAAGACAACACCACTGTTTGGGATATGGCAACACTCAGTTTAGAAAATGCTATTCAAAACATCAAGCTATCGACAGAAGAATTTTTTGATGCCGTTTGGTATAATACAAAACTATCTGCTTACAAAATTGCTTCGGATATTGCCGATTCTATTTACCCCAAAC
>JAFZGR010000005.1 GCA_017555325.1 Alphaproteobacteria bacterium
GACATGGCAGCAATAGGACCCTTATTCCCCCAACGCTGCTTCATGGCATTATTGTCCCAAATAATTTCGTGACGATACTGAATATACTCCTGTAATCGAGATTCAATATATAAATCAAATGCATGTACAACTTTTTCTTCGTATTCTGCGGGAACAACAACCTTTCTGGAAGAATCAATTGTATACAAATTAACAACCCGTCGATTGGCAATAGAAACGTCTACCCTATCCGCAACATATGTCACAAAACCGGCCAACATCATTATTAACGCCAAATTAAGCAAAATAACAATTGTTAAAAAACGGGCCGTTTTCATATATCGCCGTTCCGGTAAGGCTTTAACTTGCATTCCTTCCGGATAAGCCCCCATTGTATCCGGCGAATTAATATTTTTAGGTGTTAATGAAAAACCTAAAAAACGCATACAGCCCCCTTATTAATAATAACCTTTTGATGAACTGTTATTTTTTGTCATTGACACATCAAAAATGACTTCCGTTCCGTTTAACGATGTGGAAGTTAACTGTATCATTGCAACACGATTATCCTTAGCATACGTTAAATAACTATTTGTTGCCCGAATACTAGTTAATTCACGCCATCCGAATTTTGGCATTTCCTGCATATAAAAATCAAACATATTTGCCTGATTATATGGAACTTTAAAAGCCAATCGCCCCACCAACGGATCATTTCCGAACAAAAGTGTTTTATCTAAACTCATTGTGGCATTTTCCGGAATGGGAATTTCACGAAACTGTGCAAAATTCGGTGTAGATTGCATAACACCGTTTTCAAATGTATTTTCGGATTTAAATGATGCAGGAATACTTTCCTGCCGACAACCGGTTAATCCGCTGAATAAGCTTAAAATGCATAAAACAACCAAATAACGCATAATAAAATCCTTTCTTTTTTTTACAGCATAAAAGAATCTGTTTCATAAATCAAGTCTTTTTTCATTTTTTCAAAAACATCATTGTGATAAAAATTTTTGAATTGATTAAAAAAAAATAAACCCTGCAAAATTAAGCCATCTCCTTCTTGAGATAATCCACTAAAAATGCAGGGTTTGATAAACCTTCGATTAATGATGTTTTTTACGCTTTTTCTTTTCCCAAAGTTTTTCGGATTTATTTCCTTTCCAAACACGTTCAACCATAATTTGGAAAACAACATATAAAGCCGGAATAAAGAAAATACCGACAAATGAAGAAACAAACAACCCTCCAAAAATAGAAGAACCAATTGCCTGACGAGCCATGGCTCCGGCCCCATTTGCCATAATAAGCGGCAAGAAACCCAACAACGCTGCAATAGCCGTCATCATAATAGCACGAAAACGCATGTGTGCCCCATTAATCGCTGCTTCTTTTACAGAAACACCTCGTTCGTGTTCATCCTTTGCGAATTCCACTAACAAAATAGCATTTTTGGCAGCCAATGCAATTAAAACAATAATACCGGCTTGGGCATACAAGTCATTTGTAATACCTCTTGCCCATAAAAATATCATTGAACCGAATAATCCGACAACAATGGAAACCATAACGGATACCGGCAAAACCCAACTTTCATATAATGCCACCAAAAACAAATACGCAAACAAGAATGCCAATGCAAAAATTAACGCAGTTTGAGCTCCGGCTTCTTGTTCTTGCAAACTCATACCCGTCCACTGGAATTGATATCCTGTCGGCAATACTTGTTTTGATATATCATCCATTGCCTGCATTGCAGAACCGGAACTTAATCCAGCTGCAGGTGTAGCGGTAATTTTAATAGAGCGATAGTTGTTATACCGTTGAATAGATTGAGCACCAATCGTTCGTTTTACACTAATTAAAGAGCGTAATGGCACCATTTCTCCCTTGTTATTACGAATATTAATTTTGTAAATATCATTCAATGTACGTCTATCCATCATATCGCCTTGAACATTAACCTGCCATGTTCGTCCATATAAGTTAAAGTCATTAACGTATGTACCACCCAACATCGTTTGCATTGTGTTAAAAATATCTGAAATCTGAACACCTAACGCATACGCTTTTGTCCGATCAACAACAACTTCAACACGAGGTGAATCAACCGTATAAAACGTCATAACCCGTTGCAATCGAGGATCTTTACCCCCTGCTTGTATAATTTTTTGAGCAACCGACATCAATTCTTCCGGCGAAGCCCCCTGTGTACTTTGCAAAACATATTCAGCATCCGAAGATGTTCCCAACCCCATAATAGCCGGCATATTGAAGGGGAACATACGAGCCTCTTTAATATCCATTGTTGCCATATATAAGCGGGTAATGATGCTGTCCACATCTTGTCCTTTTCCCTGACGTTCGGCATATGGTTTTAGTTTAATCACAAAGAATCCGCTTGATGAAGATTGCGTTCCGCTCATCATTCCATAACCGGTAATAGCCATATACGAATCTATCTCAGGAAAAGATTTAAATCGTTCGGCAACCTGTTTCATTACTTTGTCCGTTCTGTTCCAAGAAGCACCGGAGGGTAATTGAACTTCCATCATAAAGGAGCCCTGATCTTCTGCCGGCAAGAATCCGGATGGGGTAGCTTTCATAAATCCATAAGCAGCTACTCCAAACAAAATCATAGCACCAACCGAAAAGACCGCAAAAGGCATTGTCTTACGAATTACGGATGAATATTTATGTCTAAACCAATCCACAATATCCATGCATTTTTGAACAAATTTAAACGGTTTATCATTTGCCCGCATAATAACAGCAGCAACTGCCGGACTTAACGTTAATGAGTTAATACCGGAAATAACCATAGCCGATGCAATGGCAATAGCAAACTGTTGATACAGCAGTCCGGAAATCCCCGGTGTAAAAGCAACAGGTACAAACACTGCAAGCAAGACCATTGTAATGGCAATAATCGGGGCAGTAATACGACCCATTGATTTTGATACTGCTTCTTGTGGAGACAGTTTTGGATTTTCATGCATTACCGTTTCCACATCTTCCACAACCACAATGGCATCATCAACAACGATACCGATGGCTAAAACAAGTGCCAACAATGAAATGGTATTGGCTGACACTCCAAAAAGAGCCATCCCGATAAATGCCCCGATAAGAGAAACCGGAATGGCAAGAGTCGGAATAATGGTTGCACGGAAAGTTCCTAAAAACAAATACGTCACAAGCACAATCAATAAGAACGCTTCATATATTGTTTTAAAAATTTCGCTCATAGAATCTTCAACAAATGCCGCATTATCAAACAAGGCATGGAATTGAATATCTTTTGGCATTTTGGCCTTTAATTCAGCAACTTTTTTATTAACTGCCGTCGAAACATCTACGGCATTTGAACCTGGAGATTGGAAAATAGCAAAACCAACAGCCTGCAATCCATTATATGTTGCGCGTAATGATTCTGATTTAGCTCCTAATTCAATGCGGGCAATATCTTTTAAGAATAAATATGACCCATCAGCATTTGCCCGAATTACAATCTGACCAAATTCTTCCGGAGTACTTAAACGCCCCTGTGTTGTTAAAGAAAATTGAAATTCCTGATCATCAGTTGACGGCATAACACCAATACGACCAATAGATCCTTGTAAATTTTGACCCTGAATTGCCGCTAACACTTCGTTGGTCGACAACTTTAAACTTTTCAACTTATCATTATTCAACCAAATACGCATAGAGTAATCTAGCGTAGAAAAAACATGTACATCACCAACGCCTTGTGTACGGGCAATTTCATCTTTAATGTTAATTAACACATAGTTTGTTAAGAAAATATCATCATAATCCGGATTGGTTGATGCAACTGTAAATACCTGCAGCATAGAAGACATTTTCGATTGAACAATAACACCTTGTTTAATCACTTCTGCCGGCAATAGATTTTCAACTTGTTTTAAACGATTTTGAACATTCACAGCTGCAATATTCGGATCAGTACCGATATTAAAAGTGACCGTTAATGTATATGAGCCGTCATCATTACTGTTTGAACTCATATAAAGCATATCTTCCACACCATTAACAACCGATTCTATTTGTTGTGCAACAGTTGATTCCACAACATCGGCACTTGCTCCGGGATAAACGGCACTCACCTCAACAGAAGGAGGCACAATATTTGGATATTGTTCAACCGGCATTGCTTTTATACACAACAAACCCGCCAAAACAATTACAACGGAAATAACGGCAGCTAACCGAGGTCGTTTAATAAACACATCAGATATCATTGATACACTCCTTTACGCCTATTGCACCTGTTGATTTGCTTGTTCTGCTTCAAAAACCGGCTTAACCGTCATTTGAGGAGCAATTTTTTGGAATCCTTCCGTAACAACAACATCCCCAACATTTAAACCTTTATCAATAACAATTTCAAAATTCGGCAATTCATCTCCACGTACAACATCCCGCCGTTCAACTTTATCATCTGGTGTTAACACATAAACATAGGTTCCCGTCATATCCTGTTGAACCGCCCGTTGAGGAATAACAATTTCCGGATGGGGCGTTAAACTTTTCAACACAATACGACCATATTGTCCGGCAATTAATTCTCCATCCGCATTTGGAAAAGATGCCTTTATTTTCAAAGTATTCATCGCTTCATCTAATGCAACATCAACAAAATTGATTGAGCCCGTATGATTATATTTTTCCCCATCTGATTTAATGAATTCAACCAATACTTTATCTGATTTTTGAAAATTCTTTTGCATATTCAATAATTGATTTTCACTTACGGAAAAAACAGCCTCAATCGGATTAATCCGCACAACAACAGCTAACACACCGGAACTGGGTCCAATTAATTCACCTACTGAATACTTTGATTCACCGATTTTACCATCCATCGGGGAAACAATCGTTGTATATTCCAAATCTTTTTGAGCCAAATCCAATTGTGCTTTTGCCTGAGCCAATGATGCTTCGGCACTGCTGTATGCCGCTTCGCTTTCATCTAATTTTGCCTCTGAAACATCTTTTGTTTTAAATAACTTTGTTGTCCGATCAAATTGTGCTTTTGTATTTTTGACCTGTGCTTCCGCTTTTGCAACATTTGCCGTTGCCTCCCGTACGCTGGCTTCAAAATTAACCGGCTCTATAATAAATAATGGCTGATCTTTCTTTACCAAATCGCCTTCCTGAAAAAGTTGCTGCTGTAAAAAGCCCTCAACTCTTGCCCGCAAACCGACTTTATCCTTTGATTCAATTTTGGCCACAAAACTGGTTTCCGGATACACTTCCGTTGCTACAACCTTTATAGCAGAAACTTGTTGCATTGGCATTTGACCAATCGGTTTAGTATAAAAATATTTATAGCCGTAATATACCCCACATCCAACAAAAACAACTACAATACTGCATAACAGAGCCTTCTTATATTTTTTTACTTTTTCAGACAAATCTTTTTTCATTATTTTCTCCTTAAAAATCATATTATATAGAAAAAGGTGTAGCATTTTTTTTAAAAAAAGTCTATAATTTTTTTTATAACGCATGTAAAAAATACAATTATATGGAGGGTTTATGACTATAAAAAACACAAAAAAATCAACAACTGCCAACAAAATTTCCGTCAATCGGGGATCGGCATTACTTAATAAAAAAACAACCCCAAATACACATAAAACATCTTCTCAAGAACAAGCCGTTGTTGATGAATTTATCAAAAAAAACGAACAAGGCGAAACTCGTGTTTTTGTCGCAGGAGGATCCCGTTCTGGAAACAATTCCGTTTATGAAGAACAAGCTTTTGAGCTTGGAAAAGAAATCGGCAAAAAAAAATTCAGACTTGATTTCGGGTTATCTTCAAAAGGCATTATGGGCGCTGTTGCCAAAGGTGTCTTGCAATCTTGGCAACTTCAAGGTAACCCATCAAAAAAACCCATTCACGCCATTACCACAAAAGAATATCTTGCCCTTTACCAAAATGACGATGTGATTGACAGCGTTTCCGAAATTATCGTTGCCCACACACTAGAAGAACGCAAACAGCAATTACTCGGGGCAGATTTTGTTATTTTTGCCCCTGGAGGAGTCGGCACATTGGATGAATTGGTTTACGATTGTGTTGCCATGCAGGACGGATTTTTAGATTTTAAACCATTTGTTTTATTTAATGTCGATGGATTTTTCTATCATTTATTGGAATATTTAAAAGAAATCCAACAAAAGGGATTTTCCGATTCTGTCCCATTTATTGTTGTTGATGATAGTTTTGAAGCCAGTGTTGCTTTTGATTTGCTTGGCTCTTATTACAGCAAAAAAATGAAGGATAAAAAAAATCGCAAAACAGCAGAAAAACTAATCGAAAACTTAATTTACATATTACCCTACGTTATTCATCAGCGACGATTACACCCCAACCAACCCAGTGATCAATTACTTCAAAAAATGGGAGACACACTGACAAACGGTTTAACATATGAAAAAGAACAGTTGCGAACAGACATTGAAACTGCCTATTTAAATAAAGAAATTGAACGAATGTACGAACGACTAGCAAAAGCCGGACGCGATACCGCACAAGTCAGCGATAAATTAAATGAATTAAAAAAGAAGTACAAAAAAACAAACTTCATTTAACCATCTTTCCCGCTTTTGCCGACAGCATAGTGGGGAATAATGGATTTTATCTGTCTGCCGATTATCTTTTTTACGGGTTTATTGCTTATCAGTATTTTGACAAGTCTGTTTTCCGTACGACTGGGCATTCCTTTAATTCTGCTGTTCATTGTTATCGGTATTATTGTCGGCTCACAACAAGCATCCCTTTTGTTTACCGGATTATTAACATTACAAAACGTATTTTTTATCAGTTCCGTTGCATTGGCACTTATCCTATTTGAAAGTGGATTTACCACACCGTTGGACTCATTTAAACACAATGCAAAACCGGCGTTGATTTTAGCTTCCGGCGGTGTTGTTTTCAGTGTTTTATTTTTAACTCCACTTGCTTATTGGATTTTACCGATAACATTTATTCAAAGCCTTCTATTGGCATCTATTATCGGTTCAACGGATGCAGCCGCCGTTTTTTTTCTGCTTCGTTCTCGGGGATTGTATCTCAAAAACAAAATTCAATCCACACTGGAAATTGAATCCGGTGCAAATGATCCAATGGCTATCTTTTTAACATTTTTATGCATAACACTTTTACAAAAAAACACATCAACCATTGATCAACAAACTTTTTTATTAATCAGTGGCTACTTTTTAATGCAGGTTTTTATCGGGGGTATCGGTGGTTATTTACTTTTTTTAGGTTTAAAAAACGCCATTAACAAACTACATTTAGAACAAGCACTTTACCCATTATTTGTATTAGCACTGGTCATGATGGGATTTGCTGTTATAACCTTTATCGGTGGAAGTGGCTATCTTGCCTTATATATATGTGGACTTCTGTTGGGAAATTCAGCCATTAAAGCCCATTTAACATTAGCAAAATTTCAACAAACCACTGCTTGGCTTTGTCAAATCCTTATGTTTACTGTCTTAGGTATTTTTGTGCATTATGAACAATTATATTCCGTCCTTTCTGTTTCTTTGATTATCGGAACAGGATTAATTTTCTTTGCACGCCCATTAATGGTATTTATGATATTATCATTTTTTAAATATTCCCTTACTGAAAAAATATTCATTTCTTTTGTCGGATTACGAGGAGCAACATCTATTTTGCTGGCCTTAACACCAATTCTTTACGGATTTTCTTTCGGATTAGTCTTTTTTAACATTGTATTTATTATGGTTTTACTCAGTTTAAGCGTTCAAGGACTGCTTATTCCGTTTATGGCAAAAAAATGTCGGGTTACCCAACACATAAATGGTACATTGCCCGAAAAAACAGAAATTGACTTGCCTGATTTAATCCATAGCAGTTTAATAATGTATGAAGTAAATCAAGATTCGCCCGTTCTATGCGGTCAAGACATCCCCAAGTGGGCTCAACCGCTATTATTAAAACGCAATCATTTAGTTTTCCAGTCAAACAATATGCCGACTTTACAAAACGGAGACAAAGTTTTCGTATTTGCCCCCACCGAACACCGTTCTTTTTTACTAGACAGATTATATGGTTGTATCCCTTCAACCGACAAATGTCAGTTTTGGGGCGATTTCCCCATTAAACCAAATACAAAATTAAGTGATTTAAAATACTTATACGGAATTGAACCGACTATTTCTGTTCCAGATATGACTCTTTCAAAATTCATACAAACCACGTTTCCGGAAGCCGATGTTGGTGACAGAATTTCATTCGGACCGGCAGAATTGATTATTCGGAACCGTAGAAACAATCATATTACACAACTGGGGATTGATATTATGCCTAACGCTCAAACAAAATCCTTCATTTTACAACAACAAAAAGAATCATCTACCATCACACAATATCATGACATAGTACCACCTACAAAAAACACCGATTGAAAACAATCAATCGGTGTTTTTATAATTTTACTGTCAATTATATCTGCGAAAAGTCTTTTTATCCGCTTAATTAATCAGATAATTTAAAATTAGATAATAATTCAGCTGATTTTTGAGCATTCCGCGGATTAATCATTGCATTTTTATGATATCCGGCATCCACATGCACAATTTCCCCTGTAATACCAGAAGATAAGTCAGAACATAAGAACATGCCCGTCTTACCAACATCTTCAATTGTCACATTCCGGCACAAAGCGGAATTATTTTCCGTCCAGCCTAAAATTTGACGAAAATCACCGATACCGGCAGCAGCCAAAGTCCGAATCGGACCGGCAGAAATAGCATTTACACGAATATTTTGATGTCCTAAGTCAAAAGCAATAAAGTGTACAGAAGCTTCTAAAGCTGCTTTTGCCACACCCATCACATTATAATTCGGCAAATATCTTTCAGCGCCTAAATATGTTAATGTTAAACAAGCGCCACCATCCGGCATTAATTCGGCAGCGCGCCGACAAACATCTGTAAATGAATAACAGGAAATAAGCATCGAATTTGTGAAGTTGCCAACAGATGTATCCACATAACGACCTTTTAATTCATTTTTGTCAGAAAAAGCGATTGCATGGACAACAAAATCCAATTTACCCCATTTTTCTTTAATCATATTGAAAGCATTATCCATAGAAGCGGCATCCAACACATCACACGGAACCAACATATCGGAACCGACTGAAGCAGCCAACGGACGAACCCGTTTTTCCAAAGCTTCACCTTGATATGTAAAAGCTAATTCAGCCCCTTGTGCAGCCATTTCTTTGGCGATACCCCAAGCAATGGAATGGTCATTTGCGACACCCATAATTAACCCTTTTTTTCCGGACATAACTCCTGCTGTCATTTTATTTCCCTTCATTAATATTGTTAATAAGACATATAATTTAATTTATACAAAAAAAGATTGCAAAAATCAAATGACACTTTTGTGACACTTTTGTGTAACAGTGGAAAAATGATATGAAAAACCATTAATAAAAATCATATAATTTATTATTTAATTTAAAATTTCAAACTAATCAAATTACCTTGTTACGTTCATTGTGGATTTACCATATTACCTACATACATTAGTTAATGGATTTGCAGGGCGGCCATTTGGACAGGTTGCCACACAAACACTATTTGCACTATCCCAATATGGTTTCATCGGATCAATGGCTTTACAGGGAAAGCAATAACCACTCACAAGAACTGGTTTTGACGTATCCGTGCATGATGTCATTTGCCCAGTTGAACATAAGGTTGCATCAGAACAATTACAATTCTTTGTTCCGGTTGATGTACCCGCATCTAAAATGAGTGAACAATATTCTACATTTGAAGCCTCCATTTTTCCGGTTGTGGTATTAGTCAATCCAACATACATCAAATTAGTATTTGTCGATTCAAATGGATTTTCTCCGATAATCGTATCTGCTGTTATTGTTCCACCATTATAGAGCGCACTATAAATTGTTAGATTTACAGGATCAATAATTGGACCACTTATTTCATCACTTTTTACTTGTCCGCTTACCACCGTAGCAATAATTTCCCCTGTATTTGAAATACCATTATCCCCAACTACTGCTCCTATTCCCGTTACTTTCTTAGCCGTTAAAATCCCACTATTTTCAATACCTACATTTTCAGAACCCATTGTACTGATTGTTTCTCCAATAATTTCATTTTCAATCGTCATTGTTCCAGAATTGAATATAGCCCTACTTGCTCCTCCGCGAAGTGTTGCTGTTATATTTTTAGCGGTTAATATATTTTTATTCAGAATAACATAACCACTTCCTAATGCTGTTATATTACCAGAAAAAATTATCTCGTTCTCATTATATAAGCCTGAATAATTAACAGCTCCATTAATAACCTCCATATTCGCCCCTGTTAATTTCCCTAAATTATAAACGCCATGATTACTACCACACCCATTCACATTTCCAGTAGCAAGTAATTGTGCATTTGTATTAATATAAATACCTTCTGCATTATCATAACAAACATCTCCTACTGATTTCGTTCCCGCTGTCACATTTTTCACTTTTACAGTTTTACCTTCATTGAGTGTCAATGCTCCTGAAACAACTAAATCACAACCAGAAACATCCAAATCACTCACAATAGTCATATCTCCAGTATAGGTAATAACCCCATCATCGGAAACTGTGTAATTTGCCGAATCATAATCGCTCATTGCTACTGTACAATGTTCTTTTAATACTCCGCAGGCTGTGCCAATCCAACCTGTTCCCTCGGCACAGGCAACACATTCTTGATTTTTAGAATCCCATACTGGCTTTGAAATATCAACAGTTGCACAACTGACACAAGTATCACCTAATAAAATCGGAGTCCCTTCTTCTGCCGAACACGTAGCCGGAATTGTTCCACAAGCAGAGTCTCCTTCCGAACAACCACAATTAACTTTACCAATTATTTTTCCTAAATTATTCATTGTCGGACAATAATACACATTCGTTGCCATTATTGTCCCAACTTCATTATTTAAAAGGCCTGAACCTCCAAACGTCCCCCCTGAAAGCATTCCCGTAACAGTTGTTGCTTTTATCATACCATTATTAACAATACCAAACATAGCTGCGCCGGTAACGTCCCCCACTACGTCTATTGTCCCTGCATTATCAATACCGTATGTGTACCCATTTACAAGTACATTATTAGCCCTTAACGTTGCCTCTTCAGCGACAGTTAACATTCCATCAACTTCTAAATTGCAACCTGATATATCTAAATCTCTTTCAACGATTACATCAAAATTACATTTAATGGTTGTATCTTCCATCGTAAAATCATTTGAACTAAATCCAGCATTTATCATCGCTTCTTGACAAGATTTTACTGTTTCAGATATACAAATATTATTTTCATCAGCTGTTGTACCGGTCGGACACTCAGCCACACACGCTGTGCCATCATAATACGGCTTTGAACCGTCAGCCGTTTCACAAGTGACACAAGTATCTCCTGACAAGACCGGTGTTTGTGCCGTACAAGTTGTTTCAGGCCCTTCACACTGTGTTGAATCTTCACAATTACAGTTGATATTAGCTATAATTTGTCCTTCATTAATAATTTGTTTACAATAGTAAGCATTTGTTGCTGTTATTAACCCTGCATTACCGATACCTATTGTATTTTCAGATATATTTGTTCCAACAACATCACCTGAAACCTCTAATGTACCATAATTAGAAATTGCAACATCCTGATTACTGGAACCAACAAGATTACCTCTAGCTTTTATTGTTCCTTCATTCGCAACGCCTACATTAGGTCCAGCTGTTCCTTCAATATTTGCCTTTGCTATAATGAAACCATCAGATGCATTATAAATTCCGGCATATCCTGTTCCAGTCATATTTGTTGCTGTAAGTGAGCCAAAATTCATAATTGCTGTACCATCAAGACTAAATCCGACAACATCTCCATTTGCCAGCAATATTCCATCATTTTCAATACCTGAATATTCTCCACCACTTGTTCCAGATATATTTTGGCTTACCTCAACTGTACCATTATTAACAATGCCATCAGAACTTGCATGTTCCGCTGTTACATTCTGAGCTTTTAATATTCTATTTTCTCCAATTGTTAAAGTCCCTGATGATACCATTAAATCTCCTGACACTGTTAAATTACAGTATGTCAATGTTAAATCCCCATTAACACTCATATTACCGGTATAGGTAATAACACCATCATCAGAAACTGTATAAGTTGATGAATCATATCCGGACATTTTTGCCGTACAATACTCTTTTAGTGTGGCACACGTTGTACCATTCCAATATGTTCCATTTGCACAAGCCTCACAAGATGAACCATTCCAGTATGGCGTATCGTTCGGACACGGTACACTACAAACCTCTCCATTCCACTCTGTTCCCTCGGCACAAGCAACACATGTTTGATTTTCAGCATCCCAAAGCGGAGTTGAACTATCTATATCTGCACATGTTTGGCATATATTGTCAGAATCATATACCGGTTTTTCTGCCGGACAATTCAATACACACATTGTGCCATCATAATATGGTGTTTCTGCTCCACAAGATGTACAAACATTTTCTGTTGCATCACACATTGGCGTAGAACCGCTACAAATCGTTTCATCTGTTGAACAAGCACAATCACATCCGCTAGCACATTTGATTGTACCACTGATAGTTCCTTCATTGTTAATTGTTTTACAATAAGAAATTGTTGGAGCAATCATTATGCCGGATTCTGTATTTCGGATACCATCCATTCCTATATCAGCAGCCCATCCATATGTGGATCCCTGTATTAATTGTTCAGCAATAATTTCACCGGAATTAAACAATCCCTCGTTATCTGTACTTGTTGCGGAAACATTTTGTGCCCACATAACACCGGAATTATAAATACCATATGTACCATCACCAACAACATCTCCTCCGGCATAAATAGTGCCATTTTTATAAATTCCAATACCAGTATATGATCCTAGACCTGTCACATTACCTTGGGCTTCAATTTCTCCACCGGTTACAACAAGAGCGTAATCTCCAATAGCAGTGATATTTTCTGCAGAAATTTTTCCTTTTACAACAAAACTATCATATTCATAAAGCGGTGCTGCTTCACCATAAACATCCCCAGATGCTTCAATTTCACAAGAATCCTTACACAAAATTGAGATTCCGTTATCGCTATTTACTGTTAAATTATTAACGACAACCGTTGCATCAATATTTAAAGTACCCTCAACATTCAAATCACAAGACGGAATATATAAATCGTTATTAACATTCATATTTCCCGAATAATTAATCGTTGTACCATCAACATCATAACCTGTA
>JAFZGR010000278.1 GCA_017555325.1 Alphaproteobacteria bacterium
ACTTTGTGTAATCGTTTCCTTTAGGGTCGATAATCACTTTTTTGTTTAAATGATGGCAGATATCAATAATGACTGGTGTTGTTTTTGGTGTTAAAATACCTTTATTGTAATCGGACAATAAAACAATATCGGCATTTTGAATGGCACGGGTTAAAATGCGTTTAAATTGAACCATTCTGTCTTCAAAAAATGGCAAGATGTCTTCTTGATCTGCTCTTAATAAATGATTGTTTCCGGCAATGATACGGGTTTTGACAATTGTCGGATAATTGCTTAATTTCAATAGATGATGTTTGGCTCCGCATTGTGAGAGTAAGCGGGATATTTTTAAGCCGTCTTTGTCTTTTCCGACAATGCCGATAAACATAACCTGACAGCCTAAATTTGTTAAGTTGGCAACCACATTACCGGCTCCGCCTAACATTTGTTTTTCCGTAACGGCTTTAAAAATTGGTACGGGAGCTTCCGGCGATATGCGTTCGACGGTTCCGTATAAAAAACGATCTAGCATAATATCCCCGATAACAAGAATTTTGACGGTTGAAAAACGATGGATGTAGTGTGTAAGTGTTGACATGATTTTTAATCCTTGTGCATAATGGGCGTGGATGATGTGACGAATAACGTCTTTTTTATGAGAGAAAAGAAGCGTTTTTGTAAGTGATAACAAGCAAATGCAAAGAATATGCTTATTAATAGAAAGCCAATGTAAACGATTGATTGCGGATAGGTGGTATAATCAATGTATTTTTTTGTAATATCCAATAAGATAACATGGGTTAAATAAAGCATATAAGCAATTGGTGACAGTGATTGCCAAATTTTCAAGCTGAAAAATTTTAAAATGGTTTCTTTGTGAAAATAAAACAGACTGATTAACACGGGATATCCGAAATAAATCAAAAAATCGGTTTTGCATGTTTCCCGTTGAGAAAAGGCATAAATCAGTAACAACAAGGCGGAGATTTCCGCAAAAATATATAAAACGGGTAATATTTTCGGTTTAAGTTGGATGGGATTTGTTTGCAAACTTTGGCAAATGAAAAACGTTGAAATACCGATTTCGATACTCATAAATCCTTTCAGAAAGGCAACCGGATAGGCATCTAAAATAAAATGATTTGTTCCGTGTAAAGTTAAATGTCCATATATCGGATATAGGTAGCCGAATGACAAAAAAACAATTAGTGGAATTAAAATATAAATAGCTGTTTTGTTTTTATAGTATAATAATGAAGAATAAAAACACCCTACCCAAAATAAAACGCTAACGTACCAAGAACCGTTGACAATGGCAGGGATTTTGTCAATTTGAGCAATAAAAATCAAATTAAATAAAAACGGGAAAAAAACATCACTGTTAAAACAAATAATAGATAAAATACCGGTAACAACTGTTGCAAAGAAAAATTCAGGCCAAAGGCGTTTTATTCGTTTTTTTGTTTGATTTAAAAATAAGTCGGATGGTTTCACGTTTTTATTTGTTTTAGCATAAGATAATGCCAACAAAAAACCGGATAAAACAAAAAAACCGTCAACAGCTAAATTATGGATGATAATTGTTGTTTGTTTAACCTGAAATAACACAACAAATGTGTGTCCGATAACAACACAAACGGCTAAAATAAACCTTAAAAAATCAAATGCCTGTATTTTGTTGTTGATTAACATGGTGTTGTTCCTCAATGATATTTTTAACATGTTCAAAAAAAGAATAATTCAGTTGGCGGCATTCGCTTAAAAAGTGCGGATACTGATAAGCGGCGGCAATGTCATTTTCCAAATCACCGGAGTAAATAACGGGTTGATGCTTAAAATGATGAAATTTTGTTGAAAACGGTTGGTATAAAATAACTTTTTTATTCATGCACATTGCCCAATAGGCACAGTGATATGTATTTGTTATAATTATATCGGAATTGCCGATAAAAGTTAATATTGTGTCAATGGGTTCTTGGTGCGTTATGTTTTCAAAAGGTAAATCAATCGGAAAATCCTGGTGGCTGATTAACCCGATTTCCCGTTTAATCGGATAGGTGTTTTCCAATCCTTTCATCAAACAGGATACATCAGGGCAATATGGTTGATTGTGATGGTTATAATCACGTACGCTGAGCAATTTAAAACGGGAATAATCAATTGGCCAGTAAATAGTTCGGGCATCATGTTGATTGTGGCCTAATCCCCAAGAAATACAGTTTTGACAGGTATAGGTTAATTTATTAATGACATCTTGAAATTTATCCAAACAGTCTAACATACCACCGCCCCCGATAATCACAATATCCTGACAGTGGATAACATTCTGGTTTATATCCCAAATATTATGAATAAAGCAGGGATATCGATTAAAATAGTCCTTAAAATAGAAATATGGACAACAATTCATATCCCCTTGATTACGAAATTCAATACAATGTACAAAATGAATGGTTGGTTTTGTTATTTGCTGATATATTTGCCGGAATGACATTCGGTAATCAGTGCTGTTTGATGGGTGATGAAAATATTTTTTTAACGATTTCATTATTTATCCTTTAAATTTCAAAAACGGAATGCAGGAAAAAAGATAATATTTTGTTTTGCTTGGTTGCCTGTTTATTTTGATAAGTGGTATAAATCCGAACAGGTATATTTTCTTTTTGGTATATCCTGATTGTTTGTCATGGTTTTGTGTTGTTAATTTATTAAAGTGATCAAGCGTTCCTAAAATATTATGGGGTGAAATTTGATTTTGATTAAAATCCGAACCTCCCAAATTTAACCATTCCAAATGGGTCCGATACCATTCCGGAAAAGCATTACACATATTGATATCTTTCCAAACTTTTCGGGTGTTTCCAAAGTGAACGATACGAGCGATATGTGCTTTTTCTTTCCATGAAATGCATTGCCATTCATCTAATGGCATTAAACGAGGCGTGATGCTAAAGGCTTGTAGCATAATGGATATAATGGCTTGATCCGGATTAATCAGGGTATCGGCATATTTTTCAGCTTGTTCATATAGCCAAGGATAAATTTTTTGATAGGGAAGGGAATCATTTACAATCATAACGGCTGTACAATGTCCGGTGATATCCATATCATATTCTTCAATCGGGCGGGAAAATTGATTGCCTACCGTCCATGGTGTATCGGGACTAATGCCGAATGGGGCATAGCGGACAATGCCGGATAAATCTCTTTGAATGCTTGTATCAACATCTATCCAAGCGACATTTTCATAAGTATCCAGCAAGGGAAAGACCTCAAAGTGCGCAAAGCACATGAGGTGGTTTTTTGATTTAAAACGAGAACCTTCCGGCATTTTTTGAAGCATTGTCTGAACAAATTTTTCCGGCAGATTAAATTGTTTTAATACAACATGGTTTATTTTGTTAAATGCCCGAATATCTTTATCGGGTAAATCCGTATAATAAATAACGATATCGTAATCAGCTGATTTCATATGTTTGTTAATGGATAGGGCAACATTGCCGGCGGCAAAAGCCAGATTAGGTGTAATGCCGAGTAAAAAGGCTAATTTTTTTTTGGAATGTTTTTCAGCCTGTTGTTTAATTTGTTGCATGGTTAACCTTTCTTTTTGTCAGGAAGATAAATTTTTGTTTGGGATAAATGTTAAGTCCAAACTCATAAAATGCCTGTTCGGTTGTTTTAAATGCCAATATCAACGTGCCATTTTCTTTTAAAATACGGGTTAGCTCTTTTAACGCATATTGCGGATATTTTGCTTCATAAATTCGGTCACAGTACACAATATCAAACGAATTGTCTTTTTCCGGAATGTTGTATAGGTTGCCATATTCGGCAGAGATTTTGTTTTGTCGGGCGTGTTGCAGATAAAAACAATTATTTTTAAATGATTTATTCGGACGGCTCAAATCCGTATCAAAAATAGAAATTTGATGTTGTTTGGTGTGTGCCATATTTAAAAAATCATTATCGGACCGTAAAATTTGAGCAAATTTTGTATTCGGCTTGTCAAAAATATCATTTAAATTGATACCATTTAGCGGAACGATTTTCCATTGAGGTATATTTAACAGAAAACGCTCTGCCTCTTTAAAAACTGTTTCAGGTCGCAATTCTTTCATACACGGTGGTAAGGAAAATCCCCGTAAACATTTTTCAGTCCATTTATTGGTGACCCATTCACACGGGATGGGACAAACACGGGAACGTAAATTAATGTTTTCGTCATATCCGAAAATATCGGGATTTGTCGGTCCGAACAAAACAATGGATTTCCCGTTTAAAAAGTGTTTCATATGAACCAATCCACCTTCTCCGTCAATATGTAAAAGACTGTATTTTAAAATAACCTTTGTTTGTTCCAGTGTCGTTTTCCCGACCAGATTTAAATCAACTTTTTTTAAAAGCCCGAATGCCGGATCAGAACCGATTTGAACGATTTTGATTTCGGGAAATCGTTGTTTGAGAGATTGAATTAAGGTGTTATAATGTTCGATTGACCAGAGTTTCGGATGTTTGGTATCATATTTTGAATCAACGGCACGGCAAATGGTTATATAGGGTATATTTT
The DNA here is from genome assembly GCA_017555325.1 of Alphaproteobacteria bacterium. Taxonomy (GTDB): domain Bacteria; phylum Pseudomonadota; class Alphaproteobacteria; order CAAHEQ01; family UBA3637; genus RGIG4140. The sequence continues at coordinate 4,547 of JAFZGR010000278.1, forward strand.
CCAGTTGGTATTTTTGCAAAACAGGCGTTTCAGCCTCATCCCATTGTAAATAAGTCGGTGTATATCTGTTGACGTTAAGTAAATTGTGAATATTCGCTTGTTCAAGCCTGTTTTTGCCGAATAATAAAGCATATTGACTGAATAAATTATCATGATATTCTTTTTCTAAAATCTGATGTGTTAATTTTTGGCAATCCACACAAAAGGCATAAAATTCCGGACTGTATTTTTTTGTCTTGGATTTATCAAATTTATCTATGATGTAGAAGCGGCGGGAGATGATATAAACGTCATATGCTTTTTTTGATGATTGATTGTCATCATACGGGAAACAGTTATCGATAAATGGAAAATTTTGAAATGCCTGATAAGCGCGGCAATAAAAATCAATAATAACTGGTTTGTTAAACAATTTTCTGATTTCTTTAATGTATGTTAATTGAAACAATGCATCTCCAATACCGCCCCCCTCGGCAATAGCAATTCGTAAAAATTTTTCAGGATAAAACGGTTGACTTTTTACTTGTTCGGATGTGTTTGTTTTTTTGTGCTTTTTGAAACTACATCCCAAATTAAACAAGGCCATTTTTACAGCGGCTTTACGAGGATGTTGAGCATATTTGTTTTTGTATTTGTCAAGACGGTTTTGAACGGTATCAAAATAGTTTTTCATGGATGTATTCGCTTTTTTTTAGTTGGTTAATAATAAAGTTTGGTGTTAAATTTTGCATACATTCGGCACAAGAACCTGTTTTCAAACATTGTTTCATCCAGTTAGGTGTAATATATTCGCAGGGATGAAGGCAGGATCGATTGGCAATATTAATATTTTCATCAAATCCGAAAAATTTTTCATCGGTAGGACCGAATAAAACAATGGAAGGTCCACTATTTAAAAAATGACGGGCAATAACCATGCCCCCTTCTTGGGAAACGTGTAAAGAAGCGTGTTTGAGTAAACAAAACAATTCTGAAACGCTTGTTTGACTCCTTAAATCTATGTCAATGCCATTTAAAGGAGGGTGTGTACTTTCCCCTAATTGAATAAATGTGTGTCGGGGATAACGGTGTTTTAAATACCGAATCAGGTGTTCATAATAAAGTGGTGACCATTGTCGGACCTCATTTGTAATATGTTGAAAATGTTTTCCCGCACCGGTTTGGATGGTAATAAAATCGGTTGATGGAATGTTAAATTGCTTTGAAATTGTTTGTTTATCTGTATCAGATCTTAATTGAAACGGTATTTTTTCCATTTTTAACAAATGATAAATGTCGGCTTGATTTTCCCGTTTCCCGTCAGACAGCTGTGTTATTCCCCGAGCAATATAATCATTATAAAATGCTAATTTATTATCGGTATAAAATGTTTTGATATTGTCAACATAATGACGTGTTTTAACGTCCAGTCTGTCTGCAAAATAAGATACAATTTTGGGAAAACGGGTTATTTCAATTGACAAATCATATTGTTTTTTTGTTGGGAGTAAAACAATGTTGTGAATATATCGTTTTCCGTTAAAAATTGATTGAAACAGTTCTTGATTTTCTTTTTCCGTTAAAATATCAAATTCAGTTGTATCAGATAAATAATTCGATAAGGCTTCAATATATTTTGCTGCAAAAATAAAATCTCCCATGCCGCCGAAACAGCGAATGGAAACGTGCTGTTTGTTGTCAGAAAATGATGATTTTTTATTATTGATGCTGTGTGGTGTACAAAGAAATTTTAAATTGAGCCACAAGAGTTTTAATGCAATTTTTTTGGCAGAAGATGATTTGCTTTTTGAATATTTATCCAGTTTTGTTTGTATTTTATCCAAATATTGTTCAGTAATCGTTGAGAACATTTTTTACTCCGATGTTTTTCAGATAGACATATGTATGTCTCTTTAAATAGTATTTTTGTTTTTATTATGCAACCTTTAATTGTAAAATAAATACTTTAAGTTGTGTTAAAAAGAGGGTAATATTTTAAATTTTATATAAAAATCATTAAGTTATAGTTGTTAATTTTTTTTGTAAAAATGTGCAAAACACTGAATGATAAAAAATACGGAAAAATATCCGATATGCAGAGAAAAAATATGATGTTGAGTTGAATTATAATTCTTTTTCAAATTGAATAATCGGTAAATTGCATTTCCAAAATTTTGCCGAAATACCGGTTGTTTGTGTAAATCCTTGTTTTTGATAAAATCCCAAAGAAGGACCGTTTTGAAGCGTCCATAATACGATTTTTTTATATCCGGTTTCTTTTTTTAATCGACAGATTTCTTTTATCAACGCCGAACCGGCTCCTAGTTTTTGAAAATCGGGATGAATGTAGAGTGCCATAATTTCAACGGTTTTATCTGCTGGATATTCGCAAGAAGCAAATCCGATGACCTGATTGTTATATTCGGCAACGTAATATTCGTGCTCTTGAATATAATTTGCTGTTCGGGAGATAATATCTTCATCAAAAGGCATCTTACTTAAATAATCATCCGGTAAATATCCTTTATAATTGACCTGATAGGCGTGATAATGAGCGGATTTGACAGCTTTTGCATCTAGTTGTGTTGCTTGACGGATTTTCATATTGTTATTTCCTTATTTTTTTATTTTAGATGTAAGATGTGTATCAATGGTTTTTTTGAAAGTTAACGATAAAGACATTCTTCATTATAATTGATTTTTAAGGATTAAATGCAGGGCAGAAACGGTTTCACTCGGTGTTTGAGGTGTAAATGTTGCCATCCCGCAAGCTTTGTACAATGCCGTTATTGAGGGATCATTATCAATTAAAATGCAGTCTTTGTAGGTTAATTTGTTTTTAATAAGGAAATTTTTAAAAAAGACCGGCTTTCCGTCTGCCCCTAAATCTTCCTTTAAAACACCTTCTTCTGCTGAAGAAATATAGCCGTTAAATACTTGTTCTAAATGTGCATATGGGTACATATATGCTCCAAAAATATCAAAATTATCCGTTGCGATGTATAATTGGTATCCTTTGGATTTTAAACTCATTAAAATCGGTAAAAATAAGGGAGATGCCGGTTGTATTAAAGATAATCCCCGCATAAATTCTGTTTGAGTTGTCAGTCGATTAATGCCGTTTTCTTCTAAATAATGACAAATATTACAAAAACGGGTATTGCCTCGCATCCAGTCATTTATAAGAGTGGAATTGTTAAAGATTAAATGTTGTAATTGATGATATAGGGACGGATTTTCAATTTCTAAATGTCCCCAAATTTTACTGAAAGAATAAGTTTCATACCAATCAATAAAAATTATTTTCTTCATCTATCTTTATTTGTTTGCCCTATTTTTTGCAAACAAAATCCTCCCTTTCTTTTAAAAGTATAACACTGTATGCAGTTTTTGTCAAATTAATAAAAATTAGAGGTATATTTTGGAAAATATTTATCCGCTTTAATTTTATTTACTGATTATACCCGCTATTATCCTTAAAAAAAGGGACGTATCATTGCAACACT
>JAFZGR010000279.1 GCA_017555325.1 Alphaproteobacteria bacterium
AAGCAGACGCAAAGCAAGTTAAAAACACAATCCGCCATACAACAACCGATTTTGTCGGGTATATCCGAAAAATCGATAAATTTGAATAATCAAGCAAATGTAGAACAAGTGATATCTATGGTTAATTGTGGTGAAGATATTTGTTTGTTAACAAGTACCGGTTCATTTAATCAACGATTGATAGTTATTCATCCGCAATCACGTACGGTAAAACAAAAAATTGTTTTAAAAGATATTTTTGAATAACATGTTAAAATAAAAAGACTTGTTTGAATTTTTTTATTATCTTTGCATAAAAAGTTTTTAAAAATAAAATTTATTAACGAATTCTTCATTCTTTGTTTGTAAAAATACAAGAACATTGTGTTTTTTATGCAAGGATATATCGTGTCAAAAAAAAATGTCGGACAAATATTTGCTTATATTTTTATCGGATTGGTTTTTGCCGTCGGTATCGGTTATTTTGCTCCATCATTTTGGGTCGCTTCTGAACAGCAAAAGACAGAAGAGTTTATTCGTTCCTTTGAAAAAAAAATGCCCGTTCGAGAAAAATCATTTATTTTTCCGTTAACGGATGCATATATGGAGCAAAAAATCGAAGCGATACTTTCTCCTTTTTTTGGAGAGGATAATGTCAAGGCTATTGTGCACAATAAATTTGTTATGCAACAAAACCAGATTGAAAAAGAAGAAATTTTGCCAGAAACGGGAGTTATATCGCAGCAAATAATACATGAAACGACAGAAGGAAAGGTGGTTCAGGATACAAAATACATATATTCAACACAAAAAACAAAAACGCAATTTACATCTTATGATGTTCAAAAGTCAGATGTTTTGGTGTTTGTAAGCCCATTTTTGAATAAGCAGTTAGGTGATTTTTTCAATACACAACGTCAAAATTTATTGACTATGATAAAATCAGTTGTGGGATATTCGGCAGAACGAGGAGATTCTTTTCAATTTATTCAGTTGCCACAAGCTTTTCCGGTTGGTGGTTTGTTTGGAATGTATGATACGCAAATTCGGCAAATGATAGCTGTTTCTTTGGTGTGCAGCAGCTGTGTTTTCGTTGTATTGGGATTAATTGTTCCGTGGTTTTTACGCTCGCGAAAACAGAGATTTTCTTTCGTATTTGACCCACATGATAATAATTTGTATCGAAATCAAATTACGGGTAATCCCGAGGAGAGTTTGTTGTTACAGGCGCAGACATTAAGTTTTAAAATGCCGGAAGTTGCGGTTAATATTTTACGAAAAAGTTTATATCAACAGCAAACAACGCAACAGATACGAACAGGAATTGAAACTGTTTTTTCACCGGTACAGCAGTCAGCTATTGTTTTGTTGTGTTTAGGTGATAAGTGTGTTAAATTTTTATTTAAACGGATGACGGATGTTGAGGTTGCAACTTTTTCGCATGCAATGGCAGGTTTGGGGCGTGTAAAAGCTATTGAAATTCAACCAATATTGGTTCGTTTTTGCCAAGAAATGAATAAGCCTCAAGATATTTTGGAACCGGTGGCGCAGACGCAGGCAATTATTAAAACGGCATTGCCGGCAGAAAAAGCCGTACAATTATTGCGGGATTTAAATATTTCTGCGATAGGAACTAGCGTGTGGGATAAATTAAATAATGTTTCAAATGATGTTTTGAGTTCTTTTTTGTGTCAGGAATATCCGCAAACGGTTGCTGAAATTTTGTATCATTTGTCAGCAGAAAAGTCATCACAAATTTTGTGCACGTTGCCGATAACATTTGCAACAGATGTTATTATTCGATTAAGTTCTTTACAATATATTAATCCGTTAAAAATAAAGACGTTGGAACACAGGTTAGATGAACAAATAAATGTGTTAATGAATACTTCAACGATAAGTGGTTCTCAAAAAGCGGCAGCATTATTGAGTTTGTTGAATAGTCAATATCAGGCTCAATTGTTAAAGCAAATTGGGCAGTTTTCTCCGCAAACGGCAGATGTGTTGTCCAAACAGCTTATTACATTTGATGATTTTGCTTTTTGGTCTGAAAAAGATTTATCTGTTTTGTTGAAACATATTGATACGAAAACATTGGCACTGGCATTGGCACATGCAGATAGTGCAACAAAAGATGCTTTTTCACGGGTTATAACACCTCAAAAATGGACAACACTTTTAAAAAGGATGAATGAATTGCGTATGGAGCGTATTCAGGATATTGATATATCACAACGTGCCATTATACAAATAGCGCAACACTTGATTGATACGCATAAATGTAAAGGGAAAACGGTATGAAGCTTAAAACATTTAAAGCATCTGGTATTCCGGAAGCCATGGCCGCTATCCGTCAGACATTCGGAGAAAATGCGGTTATTGTGTCATCTGTAAGATTGCCGGATAATCAGGTTAAATTGATTGTTGCCAGTGAGGCGGTTTCTTTGTCATCTGATAAACCGGTGGAGGCAGAAAAAATAAAACGAATACATCGGTTACATTATTTTCAGTCTCGATTGCGACAACATGTATTGCCGGAATCTTATTTTGAACGATTAGTAAACGGAGTTGCCCGTAAAAGCATTAAGATAACAGAAGAAAAATTATTGATGACGGCATTTTCAGAAATGTATGCATTTAAACCGCTTATTCCGTTAAAAAAGAATAATGTGTTTGTTTTTGTTGGTAATGCAGGATGTGGTAAAACAACGGTTGTGACAAAAATAGCTTTTCAGGCCAAATTGCAAAAATTAAAAGTTGCCTGTATTACAACAGATAGACGAAAAGCATATAGTTCTGGTGAATTAGCCCGTTATATGGGATGGATGGGGGTTTCATGTACGTATTTGGATGATTATGCAAAATTAAATGAAACAGTGACTGTTTTGCGTTTAACAAATGATATTATTTTAATTGATACACCAGCAATAAGCCCGTATAACGCGCAAGAAATGAAACAATTAAAAACAATTAAGGAACAGTTGTCTGATGCTGATATTGTTTATGTGCAGGAGTCCGGAATGTCGTATCAGGAAGCGCAAACCCAAGGATTGATTTTTGCACAAAATGGTTGTTCAGTTCTGTTTGCCACAAAATTGGATATGGTTAAAGATTACGGTGGATTATTACAAACGGCATTTGTGGGAAATTACAGATGGGGTGGTTGGAGTTCATCAAGCAAAATAGCCGATAGATTAATATCGATTAATGCCGAACAATTAGGACGAATGATAACAGGGACTTTAAGTGATAAAGAAGATGAGTAACAGCATGACAAATAACACACAGAATGATACACAAGAAATTTATAAACGTTTAAATGGGCGAAACATGATTGCTATTGCTTCCGGTAAAGGAGGGGTCGGAAAAACCTGGTTAACGATAACATTAGCACATGCTTTTGCACAAGCCGGACAAAAAGTTTTATTGGTAGATGGTGATTTGGGATTGGCAAATGTAGATATTCAGTTGGGTCTGAATGCTTTATATGATTTATCCGGCGTGTTAAATGGTAAAATACCGATGAATAAAGCTGTTGTTTATGATGAAAATATTGGGTGTGATGTGTTGGCGGGGCATACTGGTTCACAGGCAATGACGGGATTGTCTGAGGGACAATTGCAATTGTTGCGCGATGATTTGTATATGTTGGCTCCGCATTATGATTATGTGTTTATCGATTTGGGAACGGGTATTTCAAAATCAATGAGCTTGTTGGCCGGATATAGTGGAACAGTATTGATTATGTGCACGGATGAACCGACATCTTTATCTGATGCATACACATTTATTAAGATTTTATCTGAACAACCGCAAACACCAAAAATGCGGATTGTTGTTAATTTTGCGAATACACAAAAAGAAGGGGAAAGAACATTTCAAACACTTTCAAAGGCGTGTCAAAATTTCTTGAATATAGATTTGGTCTTGGGTGGTATTTTACATCAGGATTCTGCAGTTAAAGAGTGTATTAAATCTCAAATGCCACTATTAACATCATATCCGAATACAATTATTGCGAAAGATGTTTCAGATTTAGCCAAACAGTTGATGCAGGATAAATAATTTTTTAAATGAAAATATTTGTCATCCGATAATATGTAAAATATCAGGGTATGCCCTTGACTTTCGGTTAAAAATAGATTATCTCATAATAAATAATTTTGATAGTGAAAGGGATAAAATGATATTAAAATCACTTTTTGGGTCTGCAAATGACCGATATTTGCGTAAGTTTAAAAAAACAATAGCGAAAATTAATGAATTGGAAGCTTCTTATGAATTGCTGAGTGACGAACAATTACGGGATAAAACACAAGAGTATAAAACCCGAATTCAAAATGGTGAATCGTTGGAAAGTTTGTTGCCGGAGGCTTTTGCAAGTGTTCGGGAAGGGGCAAAGCGTACATTAGGTTTGCGACCGTTTGATGTTCAGTTGTTGGGTGGCATTATTTTAAATAACGGGCAAATTGCTGAAATGCGAACCGGAGAGGGCAAAACGTTGGTTGCTACATTGCCGGTATATTTAAATGCTTTGACCGGAAAAGGTGTTCATGTTGTGACGGTTAATGATTATTTGGCCAAACGTGATAGTGAATGGATGGGACAAATTTATCGATTTTTGGGTTTAAGTGTTGGTTGTATTGTGCATGATATGACCACAGAGCAACGGCGTGCTGCTTACAATGCAGATATTACGTATGCAACAAATAATGAATTGGGATTTGATTATTTACGGGATAATATGCGGTTTGAATTAAAAGAAATGGTGCAACGTCCGTTTTATTTTGCCATTGTAGATGAAGTTGACTCAATTTTAATTGATGAAGCCCGCACACCACTTATTATTTCCGGACCGGCAGAGGATTCTTCGGAGCGATACATTGCTATTAATAAATTAATGACAACTATTCGCCCGGAACATTATGAAAAGGATGAAAAACATCGGTCGGCTACTTTAACGGAATCCGGAACGGAGTATGTAGAACGTTTGTTACAGGAAGCCGGATTGATTCAAGGCAGTTTGTATGATACGCAAAATATTGCATTTGTGCATCATGTAGATCAGGCGTTGAAAGCACAGGTTTTATTTACAAAAGATAAAGACTACATTGTTAAAAATGGTGAAGTTGTTATTATTGACGAGTTTACAGGACGTATGATGGCTGGACGGCGTTATTCGGATGGGCTACATCAGGCTATTGAAGCAAAAGAAGGGGTTGAAATTCAACCGGAAAATCAAACGTTGGCCTCTATTACGTTCCAAAATTATTTTAGAATGTATCCTAAATTGGCAGGGATGACCGGTACGGCGATGACGGAATCTGCTGAATTTGATAGTATTTATCATTTAGAAGTTATTGAAATTCCAACAAATAAACCGGCAGCCCGTATTGATGATAATGATGTTGTGTATCGGACGGCAGAGGAAAAATATGAAGCTATTATTGAAGAAATCAAGGTGGCACACGAACGAAAACAGCCAATTTTGGTTGGGACAACGTCTATTGAAAAATCAGAAATTTTGGCAGATTTGTTGCGTCGTAAAACAAATATTCCGTTTAATGTATTAAATGCACGTCATCATGAACAAGAAGCCTTAATTGTCGCACAAGCCGGTGTTCCCGGAGCTGTTACGATTGCAACAAATATGGCAGGTCGAGGAACAGATATTCAATTAGGTGGTAATTTTGAAATGCGTTTAGCAGAAGAATTAGCAAAAAATCCGAATGCAGATAAAGCAGAACTATCTGCTCAAATTAAGGAAGAAATTTCTAAGGGAAAAGAAATTGCATTGGCTGCCGGTGGTTTATATGTATTGGGTTCCGAACGACATGAAAGTCGTCGTATTGATAATCAGTTGCGGGGTCGTTCCGGTCGTCAAGGTGATCCGGGCTTCTCTCGTTTTTATATCTCAATGGAAGATGATTTGATGCGTATTTTCGGTTCTGACCGGATGCAACAAATGTTAAAGACAATGGGAATGAAAAAAGGGGAAGCGTTAGCGCATTCATTTTTAAGTAAAGGAATTGCCGTTGCGCAACGCAAAGTTGAATCTTATCATTTTGACGTACGTAAAAACTTATTAAAATATGATGATGTGATGAATGATCAACGTAAAGTTATTTACGAACAGCGTAAAGAATTAATGGTTGCCAATTCTGTGACGGATACATTAAAGGATATGCGGGATGACTGTATTGAAAATATGATTTATTCCGTTGCTCCGAGTAAATCCGTTCCGGAAAATTGGGATGCGGAACAGCTACAAAATGAAACATATAAATTGTTGAATTTAGATGTGCCGTTTACGTCTTGGATTAATGAGCCGGGTATTTCACCGGAAACAATGGTTGAACGTTTAAGTGAAATGTCAGCTAAATCCATTGCAGAAAAAATGGCTATTTTGCCTGAGGATATGCGTCATAATTTAGAAAAGAATATTTTAATTCAAACAATAGACCAATCTTGGAAAGAACATTTGCAAACGCTTGATTTTATGAAAACGGCTATTAATTTACGGGCTTATGGGCAAAAAAATCCATTAAATGAATATAAACGGGAAGCCTTTATCTTGTTTGAAAACTTATTAACCCGTGTGCGTGAACGGATTACACAGTTGATTTGTCATATGCAATTTCAAATTCAAGAACGTATGCCCCAGCAAACGCAAGAAAGTCATCCGGTTGCTGATACACCGATTAATAGTGGTGAGGAACAACGATATGCGCAGCCGGAGGGTAAAATTTCCCGTAATGCACCTTGCCCGTGCGGGTCTGGAAAAAAATATAAGCATTGCTGTGGTGCAATCAAAATGTAAAACAAGGAAATTCTGTTTTATTTTTTACTTTAAAAGCGACTGGTTCAGTCGCTTTTTTTGTAGTATTTGAAAAACTTTTATAGATTACTTTGTTGTTTGGATAAAGAATAATTTTTCTATCGTTGCAATAAAACGTACGTATAATTGCAATCTTTTTTTTCACTTTTTTGAATTTTTTTTCATTTAGGATAAGTTATTAAAGATAAAGAAGAATTAATCATTTTAAAAAAAATCCAATTTTTCTGATTCGAAGCGGGAAAAAAAGGTACCTTTTTTTATAATATATATATGTATATGTTATTAGGGAGTAAGCCTATGTGTAAGATCAAAGTAGAAGAACTGGGACGTTCAATCTTAGAAATGTTAGGTGTATTAGCAATAATTGGAATTCTATCCATCATTGGTGTTGTAGGCTGGGAATATGGTATGGATAAGCACGTTGCCAGTGATGTACTGAATGAAGCAAACATTCGAGGATTTGACGTATTAGCTAACTATAAAGATCAAAAATTGCCCGATTTAACAACTCTTCCCGGATATCAAAAGAAAACAACGACCGGACGACCGATATTTGTAGTGCCAAATCCATCTGATTTTAATTGGGCCGAATATCCGGAAAAGTGCGAAACAGC
>JAFZGR010000280.1 GCA_017555325.1 Alphaproteobacteria bacterium
CATTACATGCCGGAGAAATTGTTGCTTTGGTTGGACCATCCGGTTCGGGAAAATCTACATTGTTGCATATTGCCGGATTGTTGGATACGCCGTCTGCCGGTCATATTATTGTGAATGGAACGGATGTTTCTCGTGCGACTGATAAGCAACGCACATTTATTCGGCGAAAAGCAATTGGTTTTGTGTATCAGTCACATTTATTGTTGCCGGATTTTAATGCTTTGGAAAATGTGATGTTGCCACAGTTGATTGCTGGTTCTTCCGTAAAAGAAGCGAAAGAACGTGCGACTTTATTATTGGAACAAGTTGGTTTGAGAGATCGTTTACTTCATCGATCCGGAGAGTTATCGGGCGGAGAACAACAGCGGGTGGCAATTGCACGTGCGTTAGCAAATCAGCCTTCTCTTTTATTGGCTGATGAACCAACGGGGAATTTGGATCCCAAAACATCTGAAACGGTTTTTGAGGGGTTACTAAATATTGTGCGGCAAACAGGATTAAGTGCGCTTATTGCAACGCATAATCCCGATTTGGCACAACAAATGGACCGACAGGTAACGGTTCAAAACGGTAGATTGGTTGAATTAAATGATAAAAAAGAGGGTATCTGATGGCTATTGAACCGGAATTTATTCATTTGCGTGTACATAGTGCCTATTCCATTTTGGAGGGTGCAATTAAAATTAAAGCATTAGCAAAAACGACTGCTGCCGCAAAAATTCCAGCGGTGGCTGTGACGGATACGAATAATATTTTCGGAGCGATGGATTTTGGTGCCGAATGTGCCAAAGTCGGCGTGCAACCCATTTTGGGCTGTCAAGTATCCGTTCGGGCGCCTGAACGTGAAAAAAATATGTTTCGGGAAGAAAAGGTGGAATACGATAAAATGGTTCTGTTGGTTCAAAATGAACAGGGCTATCAAAATTTATTATTGCATTTTCGTTCTTTTTATATGGGAGAAGGTCGGGAAACAACCCCTCATTTAACATTTGAAGAATTGTTATCTCACACAGAGGGTTTGATTTTATTAACCGGTGGGGCGAATGGTTTGTTAGGCCGTCCGATTCTTGCAGGACATCCCGAATTTGCTGAAGAATTATTGTTAAAAATGCAACAGGCGTTTCCAAATCGTTTATATATGGAATTACAACGACACGGATTGGAAGAAGAGCAACAAACAGAACCATATTTTTTGGATTGGGCATATAAGTATAATATTCCGCTTGTTGCAACAAATGATGCTTATTTTTTAACACCGGATATGTATGAAGCTCATGATGCACTTTTATGTATTGCAAATAAAACATACATAGATGAAACAAATCGTCGGCGTGTGACACCGGAGCATTATTTAAAAACACCGGAGGAAATGAAAGCTCTTTTTTCAGACTTGCCGGAAGCAATTCAAAATACCGTTCAAATTGCAAAACGATCTTTCTTTTTGGCGGGAAAGAAAAAACCAGCATTTCCTAATTATGATTGTCAGGGAAAAACAGAAGATGAAGCTTTGAGGGAAATGGCGGAAAAAGGGTTTGAGATGCGTATGCAGGGTCGTAGTGAAGAAGACCGTAAACGGTATCATGAACGATTGGAATACGAGTTAAGTGTCATTAAAACAATGGGTTTCCCAGGGTATTTTTTAATTGTTGCTGATTTTATTCAATGGTCAAAAGCAAATGGGGTTGCTGTTGGTCCAGGGCGTGGTTCCGGTGCTGGTTCAGTTGTTGCTTGGTGTTTGACAATTACCAATATTGATCCGTTAAGATTTAATTTGCTGTTTGAACGTTTTCTTAATCCAGAACGTGTGTCTATGCCGGATTTTGACGTTGATTTCTGCCAAGAAAACAGATATAAAACCATAGAATATGTTAAGCGTAATTATGGAGCAGATCATGTTGCTCAAATTTTAGCTTTAGGTCAGTTGCAGGCCAAAGCTGTTATTCGGGATGTCGGAAGAGTGTTGCAATTACCCTATCCTGTTGTAGATAGATTATCTAAATTAGTACCAAATGAATTGGGTATTACATTACAGGAAGCTATAGATAAAGAACCTGAACTGCAAAAAGAAGCAGATAATGATGAAACAATAGCCCGACTGTTAGAAATTGCTTTAAAATTGGAAGGATTGTATCGCAATATCTCCATGCATGCCGCTGGGGTGGTTATCGGAAACAAACCATTGGAACAAATTGTTCCGATTTATAAAGATCCGTCATCTGAAATGCCGATTACGCAATATGATAAGCATTTTGTGGAAGATGCCAGCTTAATTAAATTTGACTTTTTGGGATTGAAAACATTAACCACAATTGAAAAAACAATGGAATTAATAACATCCCAAGGCGGACAAGCATTTGATGTTAATGATTTGCCATTAGAAGACGAAAAAACATATGAGTTGTTAAAATCGGGAAATACAACAGGGGTGTTCCAGTTGGAAAGTACTGGTATGAAGAAGATTTTGCATGATTTACAACCGGACAAAATCGAAGATATTGTTGCGCTTGTTTCTTTATATCGCCCAGGGCCGATGGATAGTATTCCGGATTATATTGCTTGTAAGCGAGGAGAAAAAGAACCGGATTATATGCATCCGCTGATAGAGGATATTTTAAAAGAAACTTATGGTATTATGATTTATCAGGAACAGGTTATGCAAATTTCACAAGCAATGGCCGGATACTCTTTGGGTGGAGCTGATTTACTTCGTCGTGCTATGGGTAAAAAAATTGTTGAAGAAATGGATAGACAGCGGTCTATCTTTATTGAGGGAGCCATTAAAAATAATGTAGAAAAAGCTGTCGCAGAAAAAGTTTTTGATAAGATGTATAAATTTGCTTCATACGGATTTAATAAATCCCATGCTGCAGCTTATGCATATATTGCTTATCAGACTGCTTATTTAAAAGCCCACTACCCTGTTGAATTTATGGCTGCTACCATGACTCTTGATAAAACAAACACAGATAAATTGGCTTTTTTTAAAAGTGATTTAAAGCAAATGGGGTATGAAATTTTACCGCCAGACATTAATAAATCCGAAGTTAATTTCAGCGTGGAAAACGGAGCTGTCCGATATGCATTATCTGCTGTTAAAAATGTTGGAGAAGCCGGAATGATGCAAATTGTGGCAGAGCGTCAGGCAAATGGGCCATATAAATCTTTGCAGGATTTTTTCTCTCGGGTGGATGTATCGGCTTTAAACCGGCGATATGTAGAAAATTTGGCAAAATCCGGAGCGTTTGACAGTATTGAGAAAAACCGGGCTAAAATTTTTGAAAATATTGAAAATTTATTAGCTTATGCAACAAATGAAACACAAGGAAGAAAAAGTGCTCAAATTAGTTTATTTGGATCCGCTGATAAAGCTGCTAATAGTTTAAAATTGAAGGATGTACCGGATTGGCCACATATGGAAAAATTAGAAAAAGAAGCCGAAGCAATTGGGTTCTACTTATCTGCACATCCTCTTGATGCATTTGATTCGGTTTTTGAACGTTTACGGGTAGTGGGTAGTGCTGACATTAAAGGAATGGTTGATATTTCCGGTGCCGTTCGGGTTCAGGTTGCTGCTATTGTGTCTGGTGTGAGAGAACGAATCAGTCAAAAAGGTAATAAATTTGCTTTTGTTTCAGCCAGTGATAAATCAGGCTCTTTTGAAATTATGTGTTTTTCTGATGTATTGGCAACACAAAAAGAAAAATTAAAATCTGGACAGCCGCTCTTATTGACAATCAGTGCCGATAAGCGCCCAGATGATGAACAATTACGAATGAATATTCAAGCCGTTGACTATTTGTCAGAAGTGATGGCAAAAACTGTTTCTACGCTAATTATTCGTGTAGACAATGAAAAGGCTATTTCAGATTTGCAACGTGTTCTTTTAACTGAAGAGAAAGGAAAGAGTAAAATTTTCTTAATTACAGTAGCAAAAGGTTATGAAATTGAAGTAGATTTAGGGGGTGGATATGCTCTAACTCCTAAAACACTGGATGCTTTGCAACATATTTCCGGTTTAAGTGAAATTCGTCAGGTATAATATATTTAAAAGGAGTTTTTATGTATTCAGGTATTCCCTTTCCGAACATAGATCCGATTGCTTTACATTTGGGGATTATTGTTATTCGTTGGTATTCTTTAGCGTATATATTCGGCATTGTTGGGGCGTGGTTGTTGGCACGAAAAATGTCCGAACGGACGAATAGTGTTTTTACAGTTTTAAAA
The DNA here is from genome assembly GCA_017555325.1 of Alphaproteobacteria bacterium. Classification (GTDB taxonomy): domain Bacteria; phylum Pseudomonadota; class Alphaproteobacteria; order CAAHEQ01; family UBA3637; genus RGIG4140. The sequence continues at coordinate 4,225 of JAFZGR010000280.1, forward strand.
ATAGACGACTTTTTAATTTGGGTTACACTTGGAATTGTTTTGGGTGGTCGATTAGGATATGTTTTGTTTTATAATGCTCATTATTTTTATGAAAATCCACTTCAAATATTTGCAGTTTGGCGAGGAGGGATGTCTTTTCATGGTGGATTGTTGGGTGTTGTTATTGCAACAGTTCTGTTTGCCCGTCAAAAAAAGATTTCAGCATTGGCCATGGGAGATATATTAGCCTGTGTTGCACCGATTGGTTTGTTTTTAGGCCGTCTGTCAAATTTTGCAAATGCTGAATTATACGGAAGAATTACACATGCTGTTCCTTGGGCAATGATTTTTCCGGGGGCAGGAAAAGAACCTCGGCATCCTTCTCAGTTATATGAGGCAGGATTAGAAGGCGTTGTGTTGTTTTGCATTTTAAATACATTGTGGTGGTTTTTCCCGAAAATCAGAAACAGGAACGGTTTTCTTTTTGGATTGTTTTTGATTTTGTATGGTATCTTCCGCTTTGGTGTTGAATATACACGGGAGCCTGATTTACATTTAGGACTTATTATATCATCTTTATCAATGGGACAGGTGTTGTGTATCCCGATGATTTTAATCGGTGTATGGATTTTAAGTCATTCATCTCCCATTCATAAATTAAATAAAATAACAGAAAAAGAATAGGAGAAAGTCTTTTGAAAAAATTAAAATCTCAGAATAAAATAATGTGGTTAATTCATCAAAAGTTGATTCATCCGCTTATTCACTCAAAAGCAAGTATTGAATATAAAGCACGAGGAGTGGCTGTCGGATTAGCTTGTGCTATGACACCGCTTGTCGGAATTCAAATGGGGATTGTAACTCTTATTTGGGGTATTGCAAAAAAATTGAAATGGTCTTTTTCATTGCCATTGGCTTTGGCTTGGACATGGACAACAAATGTTGTGACAATGGTTCCGGTCTATTACATTTTTTATGTGATTGGACAATTTTTACGGGGAAAATGGGATGATATAACCGGATATGATTCTCTCAGTCGATTGATTGAACGTGTTTTTTTGGGTGATGAGCCATATTGGGAAAGAACAAAAGAGTTTTTTCATTTGTTTGTTGTTGATTGGGGTGTTTCAATGTTTTTAGGGTATATTCCATTTATAATCGGTGGCTACATATTCGGATATAAATTGACTGTTCGGTATGAACGTATGCGACTTCAACAAAAAGAAAGAAAGGCTCAAAAATGAAACAGGTTTCTCTTTTAAATCAAATTGATTTTATTGAATATGGTTTTTATGATGCACAAGATTCTCAATTAAGTCAACATCCGATATTAATGAATCAAGTTCATTCAGCTGATGCATTGTTTATTGATAAGCAACTTCAATCTTCTCCCCAAGTAGATGCTCTAATTACAAATGTATCCGGTTTGAATTTAACTGTTAAAACAGCAGATTGTGCTCCGATTTTAGTTGTTGATACAAAAGCAAAATTAATTGCTGCTATCCATGCCGGTTGGAAAGGGGCTTTTCAGGGAATCATTGAAAATACCATTCTTCAAATGTGTGAGATTGGGGGAGATGTTTTACATATGGTTGCTGCTGTTGGTCCGCACTTACAGAAAGAAAGTTTTGAAGCCGATACACAAATGTACTCGCTATTTCCCATAACAGAACATCATTTTTTTACAGAGCAAACCAATGGAAAATTTTTATTTGATTTTCATCAATATGTTCTTCATAGATTAAAAAGAACCGGTATAACTCAAATAGATTCTGTTTTGATCGATACATTTACAAACAATAAGTATAACAGTTATCGCCGAGACCCTAAGAATCCGGCTCGGCAATATAGTTCTATTTGCTTAAAAGATTAATCTCTATCGGATCTTCCGCTTAATTCCTGTTGTAAAATTTGCAACGGCAATTTGTTTCTTTGAACGTTTTCTTGTTTTTGTACTTGTTCGGATAAACAGGACCATAAAATGGATAATTGTTCCGAGGAGTGTTGACGGAGGGTTTCAATTAACCCGATTTTATTATTCTGTTGATTGTTGTTTGTCATATATCCCTCCTTTTTGATATGTTAACAATCAGTATATCAAAAATTTTTATTTTTGTCAACTTTAATGTATATTTTTTATTGTAAGTAAAATAAATTTTTTAAAAATCAATCCTTTACTTTTTGAAAAAAATGATGTAAATTATAAAAAAAGAGAGTTGATATGGCAAAAAAAAGAATGTTATTGGTTTCTTGTTGTGCCCCCTGTTCAATCGGTGTGATTTATCGATTAAAAGAGCAGGGTGTTGATTTTTCTGTTTTATTTTATAATCCGAATATTCAACCAGAATCGGAATATCAAAAACGATGTGAAGAAAATAAACGTGTTTGTGCTGAACAAGGAGTTCCGTTTATTGAATTGCCTTATGAACCGGATGTTTGGAAAAAAACAACGACAGGGTTAGAAAATGAACCGGAAAGAGGAAATCGGTGTCGGTTATGCTTTAAATTGCGATTACAACGTGCGGCTCAATATGCTAAACAAAACGGTTTTGATGTCTTTTCTTCTGTTTTAGGAATTTCCCGATTTAAAAATTTTGATCAGGTATGTGCTGTTGCACAAGAAGTAAGTGAAGCAGAAAATATTCCGTATGATATGACTAATTGGCGCAAAAACGGCGGATTGGAATTTGCTGAAAAATTGGGAAAAGAAAAAAATTTATATCGGCAAACCTATTGTGGTTGTAAACCTCGTTAAATTATTTTGAAGTAATTATCTTTTCCATACAAATGGCATCACAGTAGCCTGTTTTAGTTTTATAATAATTTTTTCTGTATCCTGTTTGAACAAAACCTTGTTTAAGATATAAATGATATGCATTTTTATTTTCAACGGAAACTTCTAAAAATATGCGTTTAATTTGATGTTGTTCAGCGTATTGGAATAAATGGTTTAAAAAGGCGGTTGCCATTCCTTTTTGGCGATATTGGGGTTCAATGCAAATTGTTAAAATTTCCATTTCATCACAAACACGGGAACAAACCAATAGTCCGGATGGATGAATCCATCCGATGGTTGTTGGTAAAAGCAATAATGATTCAAAGGAATTTGAATCCCATGGGAAGTCAAATCCCGATTGATGGATTTGTGCAGCAATGGAACAAAGTGGTTTGTTTAATAAGTGTAAGTGTTTCTGAAATTCTGAAAGAGACATTGTTTTGTTTATTTTTGTTTAATTGTCACTTCGGCATTGCGTATATAAATCGGATCTGTATCCGAGGTTGATACACGTGCTTGTTGAAGTGCTGTTTTTAATAAATTCAGTGCAAAATTTTCAGGATACGGTAATAATTTAACAGCTGTATCTTTAAATGCTTCTGGGGTATCTGTAACAACAGGAATGCCCATGTTGATAATTTCTTCTAATGAAGATGTATTTGGATCTGTTGAGGCGTTATCAAAGAATTGTTGCGTATAAAAATCATTTCTTTTTGTATCTAATGCCACAATACAGGGTCGAGGCATATCCATTGCAACGCTTTCTAAAGCAGATATGCCAAGAACTGTAATGTCTAAGGCATCTCCAATACCTTTTGCCGTAGATAATCCAATACGGACTCCGGTAAATGAGCCTGGACCTAATGTTACAATAACAGTATTTAAATCGTTTCGTTCTTTTTGGGCTTCTATAAACAACGAATCAATAATCGGAATGAGTCTTTCGGCTGTTCCGATATTAAATTCATCAGTGAATTTGGCACAAATTTTTGTTTCTTCACAAAGCGCAACAGTTAATTTTTTTGAAGATGTGTCAATAATAAGGTGCAACATATTAATTCCTCTCAAAGTTTTTATAATGTTTTTTAGATGAAATATTATTCAAATTTTGTTGTTTATTTAGGGTGTACTGCATTTGAGTTTCGGTAATTAAATCATTTAAATCATCCGAGTTGATGCCGAGTGTTTTTGCCATGTCTTGTGTCGATTGCCCCATTTGTTGCATAGCTGATTTGAAATCAATTAAATAAGGTGTTTTCTTTTGCAGGGAAATTGCCAACTCTTTTAGTTTTTTAGTATTAAAATCCAGTAAATATGAAGCAATATACCAAGCAGAGAGCCATTCATGCGGATATCGATAATCAGATAACATATCTCTGCTTTCTAAGCTGGGAGCTTTTGTGGTCGGTTTTCCAAACCGTGTCAGTGCATCAGTTAATTTTATTTTGCAAAAATGTGCGACTTCGGATTGGTTTTCATGAATATTTGTGTGTGAAGCCTGAACAATCATATCTAACACCGTTTCGGAAACAGGTAGAAAATAAGCCGCCGGAGAAATAGCATAAGCTATCCCTTGTCCGTTCCATTTGTTTAAAATATAATTATCATCTTTAACATTGTACAACGGAACGGGTTTCATTTGTGCAAAATTCAGTATATTTGAAGTGATTCCGATATTTTGCAATTCTTCTTTTGCTTCCCGTTGAACATTGTGACAACTGATGATATTGATATCGGTGGTTAAGCAGATTTTGCCGGAAGGTAATTGAATGATATCATCTTTTTGTGATATCAATTCCGTTTGTTCTGATAAAGTCATTTGAGCAAAAAGAGTTTTATCTGTTCGTTCTGCAAGACCACCTAAATTACCAATTCCATCTCGTTTTCCTGTTTTTGCTACTAAGCGTTCAATAAGACCTAAAAAGACATTTGATAACATGCATTCCGGTGTTTGGGTTGTTTGTGGACATCCGGCATATAAAACCAAACTACATCCGGAGGAAAGAACTTTATGACGATTTAAATCATTTGATAAGATTTCTTTTCTATGCACATCTCCCGCAGGATATTGTGCCAAAGCATTTAATACGTCTTGTTTTGATGGATAGGTCGGATAATGTTTTTTTTCAGGCATAAGAAATCTCTAATTGTGAGGATAGGCTGTTTCATCACAAACGATAATAGCATTATTGTGGTTATTTAAGAGTGTTGCCGGACAATTAATTGATAGTTGACCGGAAGAAACTGTTTGAACAGCATTGAGTTTTTTATTGCCTGTTGCCATAATAATAATTTGTTTTGCATTAAAAATTGTTTGTAATCCTATGGTTAAGGCTTGTGTTGGCACGTCAGAAAGCGAATCAAAAAAACGAGAATTTACTTCTATTGTATTTTGTGTTAATTGTTGAACATGTGTTAAAGAAGTAAAGGGTGTTTTTGGTTCATTAAATGCTAAATGTCCGTTTTCGCCGATACCACCTAATTGAATATCAATTCCGCCAAATGATGCAATCTTTTTTTCATATTCAGTGCATTCGGTTTCTAAATCTAATGCCATCCCATTTAAAATGTAAATTTGATTTTGAGGTATATCAATATGTTGAAATAAGTGTTCTTGCATAAAATAATGATAGCTTTGTTTGTGTTCTGGTGCTAATCCAACATATTCATCCATATTAAACGTAACAACGTGTTTAAAAGATATGATGCCTTCTTGAAAAGCATTAACTAACCGTTGATATACCGGAATAGGGGTAGAACCTGTCGGTAATCCTAAAACCAAAAAAGGTTTTTGTTCTGTTGGTTGAAATTCATGAATACGTTGAATAAGAATATCGGCAACATGTGTTGCAACTGAATCAATTGTTTTTAGATTTATAATTTGCATATATCTTCTCCTATTTAATGGGATTACTCTACCATATTTAAATGATCTTTTCCATAGAAAAAGTATAAAAAATCTACAATTTTATAATATGATTATTAGTTTAACAATTTTTGAATAAGTATTTGATAGTTATTTTTATAATATTTCTAGAGCTGGTAAGATGGTTGTGTATTTGAAATTATAAAAAAAGACCTATTTTTAAAAATAGGTCTTTTCATGCAAAAATAATGATTATTCTTCTGATTGTTCACAATAGAATTTAAATCCTTCCTGATAAACAAATCGACCGGATTTACGACAGAGTGATTGTGAGATGTCATCAGAGCCGATTTCATTTGTTTGTGTATCTATTGAGCCGATATGGCAACTACCATCAACATCTTGCCATTCATCCGATTTACAGGTTGATACACAGTACGCATTTGTTTCACTTGAATTTATATTAATTGTCATGATTCTGCGTGAACAACTTTCACACGTCATTTTTGCTTCTGTACTATTAGGAACCTGAACTTTCAATTCTAATGTATCACATTGCATACATCCCGTTAAAGTTAAAAAAGTAATATTTTCAGTACATCCATCATGAACACATTGTCCGTCTGATGTTAAACGGCGTAAACCGTTGCAAGAGGCGCATTCTTCTGCTGTTGCTTTATAGGCCGATGTTTGACTGTCACAGCGACGACATATACCTGTATTGTCCCGATAATATACTCCAACTCCAGCGGAATAATTCGAGAATTTTCCAACACCATCATTATTGCACACACCTGAGGTTCCCGGTTTGTAATCAATACAATATCCATTTAAATATATGTGATTACCACAAGCTTCGCATTCAGTTTGACTGGTTGTCAATTTTGATTTTCCGGATGTTGGACAGGCAGTACAACCTTCATCCCCATGGATATTTCCTGTGCCACAATCCGTTGGTCGACAATAATAATACCCGTAAACTGAGCCCATTCTATATTCTGTTTTCCCTTCTCCACAACCTTTTGTGCAAACATTTAAAATAACATCACTTTTAGCACTGTTATACCCCATATTATAACCGGTTCCCATGTCAGAACAAGCAACACAAGCTCCTGTAAATGTTTGAAAATATCCAGTTCCACATTTATTGTAACAAATTTTACGTTTTGAATCATAAGCCCGTTGTTCGCCGCATACTTTTGTGCAATTAGAAATCTCATCAGATTCTACAGAAACGCCCATTGTATGTGTACATTCATAACATTTATCTAATCCTCTAAATTGCGTTTCTGTACAAGGAGTATTATCAACTTTTGCGCATTTTGAACCATCAATAACTCGTCCACACGCCGTACAAAGTGATTTGATATATGCACTAACACTACCATTTAAACCAACTTCCGGTTTTTCGTCTGTATCACATGGATAACAGGTTCCATAATGAGATTGAAATGTATTAAGACCGCAAGCTCTGGGGCAATAAGTTTCGGAACTTGATACTGCAACAAGCTTATGTTCTTCTCTCAAGTCTTCATTTGTTGCGCTTGCACAGGCAGTGCACTCGCTTTTCCACTGACTTTCTAGGCTACCAGCTGATGTTTTATAAGCGGTATTCCATACTTGGGAAGCATGATAATCAAAACAAGCCGGCCAACTACCACCAGAACAATCTACATCTGGATTTAATTTACACTTACGACATTTTCCACCATTTTTAAAATACCCATCAGGACAATCTTTTAAAACACAAGAATACGTTA
>JAFZGR010000281.1 GCA_017555325.1 Alphaproteobacteria bacterium
GGTGTATTTTGCTGAATTGTCTGTAACAACATCATTCGTTCCGAATTTAAAAAGTCACCGATTGTCATTGATTCAACCCATGCTAAAAGTTCCTGCAAATAAATTAAATTATTTTCTTTTTCCTGTTGGGTAAATTGTGCATAAGAGGCTATTGCCCATTGAACATAATGGCGAACCAAATTTTTAACCTGTTCCGACGAATCGACAAGCGGTGCAAGACGGGCAAAAACAATGCTAGGCAGTCGAACGGTGGAAGAAAAATATTTTGCACGATTTTGCGTAATTTGTTTTTGATGTAATCGTTTTACATATAAAACATCAGTTAATGTTCCAATTCTGGCACCGGCAAAAATTGTATGCAAGAAAAAGACATCATCTTCAAAATACATATAAGACGGAAAACGAATCCCTTTTTCATCTAAAAAATCTCTCCGATATACATTTTTTCCTGATACGGTCGGATATGAAGATAATGTTTGCTTGTCAATATCCGATAACGTATATACTTTATCCATCTGACGTAACTTGACAGGTAATACATTCCACGCATCTGACTGCAACGGTTGCGAATCACTATCCACATATCGGGTATAAAATGAAATCAAATCCAGTCCGTATCTATCCCCTTTTTCAACAATTTGAGCAATAGCGTTCGGTTCAATCCAATCATCCGAATCCACAAACCAAACATAACGTCCTTGCGCAAATTGCAATGCATTGTTTCGGGCGACAGATAACCCTTGATTGGATTGTGAAATTACTTTTAGCCGTTCATCTTGTTCCTTATATTTTTCCAATACGGCAATTGTATTATCCGTACTACCATCATCTACAATAATCACTTCAAAAGATGAATGCGTTGATTTTAAAACAGATTCAATCGTTTGGGACAAATAATCCGCATAATTATATGTACTGATAATAATACTGATATCCGGCGGATTTTTCTTTAATTCAGCACAAGCAAATCGTTCATATCCGGCAACTTCCTGCGGTGAAAAATACGATTGAGGCAAATACTTAAAATAACGGGCTACCTGACAAATATTATCCTGAATATTTCGGGGAACACCAAATGAATCCAATATTTTATCGGCAACAGCATACGAATTCTTTTTCATCCGTTCATAATATTCCTTTGAGTTGGATGAATGAATCCTAATGGCAACAAAATAATCATTTAAAACAGCGATTTGCCCCCCCTTCATAATTATTTGAGCCCAAAAATCATAATCTTCTGCTGCAATCAATGTTTCATCATACCGAATATTGTTTTTTCGCACAAAATCCCGCCGGAACATATTGCCAACATTCCATGGCGTATTCGTTCGTAAAATATCCATACGGGGATAGATACGCAACCGTCTGTTTTTACCGGATTGCTTTAAAATACTTTTTTGCCCATAAACCATAACAGTTTCAGGATGCGTTTCCATGTAATTATACTCAGTTTCAATCATTTTCGGAAAAACAACATCATCACTGTCCATAATAACAATATATTTTCCTTTTGCTGCATCATTTCCTCGGTTTCTAGCACAAGCAACCCCACAATTTTTTGAATTGGTAACTATGCGAATCCGCGAATCTTTTTGTGCATATTTTTTTAAGATATCCGGTGTCTTATCAGTACTACCATCATCAACAATAACAAATTCAAAATCTTGAAATGTTTGCAACAAAACCGTATTAATAGCTCGTTCTACTAAATCTGCCCGATTATAAACAGGCATCACCACCGATACCTTAGGTTCTGATTGCGGTTTAAACAGATACATCCCAAATAAAACGAGACATCCAAAACCAACCAAGAAAACAATTTTCTTATTACTTTTCAATAACTTTCTAAAAAAAATCACTTTATTCCCCTGTATAAACATAAAATTGCATTCTGTTTTTTATTGTCAAAATATTGATTTTTACATAAATATGTGTACAATATCTTTAATTTTTAATCAACTGAAAAGGATATTATCATGTTAAATAAAATAATGCAATCTCCATTATATGCTTTACTGATATCAATCAGTGTTATCGCACTGTCATTTATATCACTTACATCGTTAAATGCCTCTCAAATTATGGCAACATTAGATTATGAATTAGATATTATGACATATTGTTGTTATGCGTTTGCATTTGGGATTATCGTGTCCCATTCATCCGCTTTTCAAACAAAACAGGAAAAAACACATCTTATTTTATTTTTATTTCTTTATTTCTTTGCCATATTACGAGAAATGGGCATTCAACACTGGTTGGCTAAGGTTTTAGGAACAACAGCAACAACGGCTTTTAAACTCCGCTTTTTCAGCAGTCCTGATAATCCATTAAGCGCTAAAATCATTTCTGGATTAATCTTATTAAGCGTTATTGCTTCCTTATTATATTTACTTATTTTCTATGCTCCTAAACTTATAAAAGGATTTTTCAAATATCAAACGCTTAGTTGGACAACGGCAACATTAGCTGGAATCGGCATCGCCGGTAAAATTGTGGATAGACTACCCAGCAATCTCAAAAAAGCAGACATTCAATTAAATGATTCCGTTATTTCATTTATGAAACTATTTGAAGAATCATCCGAAATGTGTTTACCGCTTATTTGTGCGGTCTGGTTTGTTCAATTTTCACTTATTAAAAACAGCAATCAATAAGTAGTCCACAACAAAAAAAACCGCCGTCACCGGCGGTTTTTATTTATTAAAAATTTCAGCAAAATAAAAGCAAGTTCTTTCTTGAAACCATATTCAAACAATAGCTGATTTTGTTACATAACAGCCGGATGCTCATCTAAATATTTTTTTATCGGAGCATATGACCGTCGATGAAATGGCGTAATACCATATTTTTGAATAGCTTCAATATGTTCCTTTGTACCATATCCGGCATTTTTAGCCCATCCGTATTGCGGATATAAATGCGCCATTTCTTCCATCAATCTATCACGCGTTACCTTTGCTAAAATAGAGGCAGCGGCTATAGATAAAGATAAATGATCTCCATGAATAACTGCTTGTGATGGTATCGTCCAATCTTTCGGCAATCTGTTTCCGTCAATCAAAGCGTATGCCGGTTGCAAGTGTTGATTAGAAGCAACTTGATCCAATGCCCGTTTCATTGCCAAAAAGGTTGCCTGTAAAATATTTAATTCATCAATTTCGGCCGAAGAAGCCAAACCGATTCCATAAATAGCATTTGATTGAATAATCTGCTCATACAATTTATCCCGTTTCGCCGGTGTTAACTTTTTAGAATCATCAATCTGTTTGCTTAACTCAATCGGAATTTCATAATCAGGCCAATAAACACACGCAGCAACAACCGGTCCGCACCATGGTCCACGGCCTGCTTCATCCAATCCAAAAACAGCACCTGAAACAGCTAATTTTTTTTCAATAGTAAAATCAGGCATTCCTCTTCCTTATTTTTATTTTTTGATTATATATGACGTCTTTTCATCATTTGCATAAAAAAACATGCTAAATGATTATTTTAAACGGTCTAAAATCTGTTCATACGGCATTACGTGCGTAATCGGTCCAATTGCCGCCAAAGTTGGTTTTTGCTTTAACAATAAACGAGCGACCCTTTCCAAATCCGATTTTTCGATGGCATTTATTTTAGCAATAACTTCTTGTTTCGGAACAAGTTGTCCATGAACAATCATATCTATTGCATTCATTTCGGCATGAGAAGCCATATTTTCCAAACGCATTAAAATAGATGCACGCATACGCGCTTTTGCCCGATTAATTTCTTCTTCGGTTAGTGTATCCGGCAAGCGAATTAATTCATCACACAAAACAGGCATCAATTCGGCAACTTCATTTTCTCCCGTTCCGGCATATACACCAAAAGTTCCCGTATCCGTTTCGGGAGAGTTAAAAGCATATATAGAATAAACAAGCCCTCTTTTTTCCCGTATTTCTTGGAACAAGCGAGAAGACATCCCGCCCCCTAAAATTGCCGATAAAACGCTCCCCACATAATAATCTGGATGATTATAAGAAAAGCCTTCAAACCCAAACACCAAATTAACCTGTTCGTGCGGTTTTACAACTCTTTTTTCACCCCCGATATACTTTGCAGGAACGGAATTTTGCATTTTATGAGTCGAAACAGTCGTCAATTTTTGAGCACATTTTTCAACAAATTCATCATGATTAACAGCACCGGAAGCGCTAACAATCATTCTTTCCGTTGTATATTGTGTATGCATATAATCCAACAATTTTTGACTATCTATACGACGAACGGTTTCTGCCGTTCCCAAAATTGCCCGACCAAGTGGTTGATCACTGTAAGCTACGGAATGATAATAATCAAAAACCAAATCATCCGGCGTATCATTTTGCATATTAATTTCTTGGATAATAACGCCCTTTTCTTTTTCAAGTTCTTCTTTATCCATAACGGAATTTTGTACAATATCCGTAATAATATCCAAGCCCAAATCCTGATTTTCTTTTAAAACCCTTACATAATAGGCTGTCATATCTTTGCCTGTATAGGCATTAATAATCCCTCCAACATCTTCAATTTCTTTTGAAATATCAAATGCAGAACGAGTTGTAGTTCCCTTAAATGCCATATGTTCCAACATATGAGAAATACCGTTAATATCTGCCGTTTCATAACGAGCCCCAACCGATACCCATACACCCAAAGAAACGCTGTCTGATGTTTCCGATGAATCTGTAATAATCCGAATTCCATTCGGCAAAAGTGATGTTTGAATCATATTGTTTATCCTTTATAGTTTTCCCGATTGTTTCCCTGCCCCACACAATTTAAAGATTGTGCTTCAGAAATACGAGTTGCAATCGGTTTTGGTTGATACTGTAAACGGCTTAATATCTCTTCGTATGTTATTAATTTATCAATCGGTCCAACGGCTGAAAAAGTCGGTCGTTCCGAAAAAATACATCGGGCTTGACATTTCACATCATCAATAGTTACCCGTTCAATTTGCTTCAAATGTTCTTGAATTGGAAAAACCTGATTATATACCAATATATATTGGGCATTAATATTAGCAAATTCTGTAAAATCTTCATTATCCATAATAACATCCGAACGCAATCGTTCTTTTGCCAAAGCAAATTCTTCGGGGGTAATTGTTTCTGCTAATTTTGCCACTTCATCACAAATTAAACGCATTAATGCAGAAGCTTTTTTCCGACTGGTCGAAGTTTCTACCATAAACAAACCCAAATGCCGATTGTTAAAAACACTCGTAGAAACAGAATATGCCAATCCTCTTTTTTCCCGCACTTCCTGATTTAAGCGACTTGAAAAACAACCACCACCTAAAAGCTCAGATAACACAGAAACGGCATACTGATTATTATTTATTAATGAACAGCATGGGAATGCCAAAATCATAGATATTTGCTCATCAGCTTTTTTTTGCCGAATATCTCCACCGACATAACAAACTGGCGGCAAAGTTCGGGCATTAATTGGTTGTGGAAAATCCGTCAACAATCGTTCACACTGTTGACAGAATTCTTGATGATTGACAATTCCACTTGCACTCACAACAATCCGATCCGTTGTATAATGTGTCCTAATATAATTTCTTAAATCCTGCGTTGTTAATCCAGAAACTGTTTTTTCTGTTCCCAACACATTATACATCCATTCAGGATATGCTTTCCGAAACATATTATCTAGAGCAATTTGAGAAGCATCATCATCATTTTCCACAATCTCTTCAAGAACAACGCCTTTTTCATTATTCCAGTCAGAAGTGGACAGTTGAGAATGTTGCATCATATCACTTAACACTTCTAATACACTATATGCATGTTGCGGTAATACCTGAACATAATAGGCTGTCATTGTTTCTGATGTGACAGCATCTATATCCCCACCGACCATTTCAATATCCCGATAAATATCCAATGAGGATCTTTTTTGTGTTCCTTTAAACAGCATATGTTCTACTGCATGAGAAATCCCTGCCGTTTTCGATGTTTCCCAAATACTCCCTGTATCTACCCAAAAACCCAACGTCGTTGTTTTGGCATGCGGTACACCTTGTGTTACTACACGTATCCCGTTAGGCAAAACAGATACTTGTATCACTATTCACCTCAAAAATAAAATAAATCACTAACACCGGATTTAAAACGATGCCACAAAGAATCATTCACATTATCTTTTACAATCCTTGTTTGTGCCGGAATGACAACTGCTTTTGGTTCATCATCCAAAAGTCCCTTGTCTGCATCAATTTTTTCCGGAACAATAGCTTGAGACTGTTCTTCAACCTCATCTTTTGTTTCGGCAATCAAATCATAATTATCTTGTTCTTTTTCTGGTGCAGGAACATATAATTGATTACCTAATTGTTGATTGGTTGAATCAACAATAACAACAGGTAAATCACTTTCTACATCTAATTTTTTGATAACATCTTCTTCCGGAACAGCCAATTGTTCAATATATGCACGTTCGGCATCACTTAATGTCAATCCTTCTGGAGTGATAATCTGAATATCTTCCGTCACAACTTTTCCGGAGATCATTCCTTCATTCGCAGAATTAATTCCTTCTTTATTTTCAAATGTTTGTAAAAACATCTGATTTTGTTTCATTGCTTTTTGTTGTTCTTCCAATTGTCTTTGCTGTGCCACCAAACGTGCTTTTGCATATTCTTCTGCCTGCTTCATTGCTTGATAATCCTGTTGAGCTTTTTGAATGGCTTTTGCAGAATCAGCAAAAGCTGCTTTTTTATTTCCCCGAGAATTGTATATTGCCTTTTCAGTTTCTTCACGAACAGTATCTTGTGCAGAATCTTGGATATA
>JAFZGR010000282.1 GCA_017555325.1 Alphaproteobacteria bacterium
ATATGAAACAAAGCTGATTTACCGACAAATTTTAGAAAAGCAAGGCAAAACAGTTTCTGATTCGGATTTAATGGATATGGCTCAAAAAATTAAAAACGAACACGCCAAAGCGATTACAGAAATGAGTATTTCAATTTCATCAGAAGGAAAAACAGAAGCTGTCATCGTATCAACAAATTCTGATAATAGTGACGAAACAACAATTATTGAAACAAGTTCATCTGCCGAACAAAAAACAACAGAAACCACAGAAAAAAATAATATCCCTTCTGTTCGGATTATTCGGTTTAACAAACCAAAACCGGAAGAAAAGAAAGAACCGAAACGTTTGGGTGTTAAAAGTTATAATATAAATCCGGATAATTTTTATTAATGAAAAAAGTCATCAATACACCACAACATCAAGCTCCAAGTATTATATTGGTTCGACCGCAATTGGCCGAAAATATGGGAATGGTTGCACGGGCAATGATGAACTGTTGCTTATCGGATTTAAGACTTGTGTGTCCTCGTGATAATCATTTATCGGAAAAGGCCATTTCAGCAGCTTCCGGAGCACAGGCTATTTTAGAGGAGGCAACCGTTTATTCTTCCTTAAATGAGGCAATATCTGATAAACAGTTTGTTTTGGCAACAACCGCTCGTCAACGGGATATGACTAAACCGGTTTATGCCCCGCAAAAAGCGATTGATTTAATTTACACAGCAACACAAAAAAATACAAACACAGCCATTTTATTCGGGGCCGAACGAACAGGATTAGAAAACAGTGAGCTTATTTGTGCGAATGGAATTATTGAAATTCCACTCAATCCAAAACACGCATCTTTAAATTTATCACAAGCCGTCTTATTAGTTGGATATGAATGGTTTCAAAAAGCCCATTTTCAGGAAAACACACATTATGAAACAGGTGGTTCAGCTCTGGCAACAAAACAAGAAGTTGATTCTTTTCTAACACATTTAGAAGCCAAGCTAAAAGAACGCGGATATTTTCGCTTTAAGGATAAAGAAGAACGTATGAGACATAACTTACGCAATATCTTCACCCGCATGCCGTTAAGCCATTCAGAAATCAAATCCTTACATGGTGTTATTACTGATCTTATTCGAACACCAAGCAGCGAAAATTAAAAAGATATAAAATTTTCTGTTTTATTAAAAATAAAGAACACTTTACATTTTGTCAAAAGATGATAAGGTGTTGAAGCGGATCAAATACACAGGGTATTTGACATTTTTTTATAGAATAAAAGGAAAAGTATAAAATGAAGCATTTATTAAGTAACTTAATCCGCCATTTACGGAAAAAAAAGATTTAACACAAGAAGAACTTGCTGAATTAATGGATGTTTCAACGCTTTCAATTAGCAATATTGAACGAGGAAAACATTTTCTTTCTGCTAAAAATTTAAATAAGTTGATAACAATATTTGAATTGGAAATTCAATTAAAATCACTTTCATTATTTTTAACATCTGATTCAGAAAAACAAAAGCTTTTACTGCAATTAGCTACCTATTCAAATAAAGAATTAGAAGAGATTATATTATTATTTCAACAGCGGAACAAACAAAATAATACTGTTTCTGTCCGTTGATTAAATTTCAACGGATAGAGAAGCGATTATTCACAGATACCATATTCAGCATTCCAATTTGGACGAATAGACGGACACGCTTCACATGATTCCCCATTCCAGATAGGCGTACTATCCGAACAGGTCGGCATACATTTTTTCTGATAAGTTCCTGTAATTGTTCCTTTTCCTCCACAAGCGGCTGATGTAGTAGTGGAAATACCTGAACAATAATTAAAACTATTACTAACAACGGTTGTTCCAGGACCAAACCAACGACTAGCACAAGCATGAATTCCATCAGTTGCCCAGAGTTCTTGTCGAAATGTATTAGTATAAACAATTCTGGCATTAACTATTCCACCATAATTTACATAATCGTTTTTTATTACAATTCTATCTGCCGTAATACTTCCTCCAGCATAATATAAGGAATAGATATCTTGAGCCTTTCCTTCACCAGCTACAGCAGATGCTCTAATTTTTCCGGTAACAATAGTTTCTGCTGAAAGAAAAAAAAGTGTTCCTAAATCAACAGTTCCAATAGTTGCTTTCCCAGCGAAAAACATTCCTTCAGAAATAGTCCATCCCTGTGTATTAGTAACCGATATGCGTCCTACCACATGATCAGCAGTTAATGTTCCATTATTGTAAAAAGAGTATGCATATTCATATACTGGTTTCGTACACTTTATTGTATCAATATTCATCGTACCATCATTTAACAAAACAGTATTAGTAACATTTTCGGTATATTCTCTGGTATGATTACCTTCAAGAGTACCAGCAGTCATTTTTCCGGTGCTTTGATTATGCACTCCATACGCATACCCATTACCATAAATTTTATTTGTGACTGTCATTGTACCAGCATTATTAATCCCATTTGCCGATGAACTGGTTGCAGAAACATTTTTTGCTTTTAATGTAATTCCTGAATTAACCGTTAATGTGCCTTTCACAACTAAATCACAGGCAGAAATATCTATATTATTAGCAACCATCATATTACCACTATAAGTAATTGTATTAGCCGATACAGTATAACCACTTGTTAGGCCCCCGGATTTCATAGCATTTGTACAAATTGTTGCCGTTTCAGATGCTGTTATACACTGTGTACCATCTAAATATGGTTTATCTGTCGGGCAACTCGTTACACAGGTTGTGCCATTGTAATATTTAGGACAAGATGAAGTACATGTTGTGCCATTTAAGTATTTATTCGTTGTTCCGCATGTTGCCACACAAACTCCATTATCTAAATTTGGTCTTGCTGTCGGACAACTACTGACACAAGTCGTGCCATCTCGTTTACCACTACTACACGATGCAACACATTGCGTACCGTTTAAATACGGCTTATCCGTCGGACAACTCGTTACGCAAGTTGTGCCACTATAATATTTTGGACAAGATGACGAACATGTTGTGCCATTTATATATGGCTTATCTGTCGGACAACTTGTTACGCAAGTTGTGGCATTATAATACTTCGGACAAGATGAAGCGCATGTCGTCCCATTTAAGTATTTATTTGTTGTTCCACATGCTGCCACACAGACTCCACTATCTAAATATGGGCGTGCTGTCGGACAACTTGTGACAC
>JAFZGR010000283.1 GCA_017555325.1 Alphaproteobacteria bacterium
CATACTGTAAATAGTATTATGCATTTTAGCAGGATTACTCAAATCATCTGTTATACATAGTAAGGAACCATAATGAAATATTTTGTTTCTATACATCTTTATTCTATTGAGACGATAAAATGTTTTATTTAGATTCAGCTTGCTTTTTGCTTTATCAAATATTTCATTTAGCATTTCAGGATGTTTTTTCCATATTATATCCTCATATGAAGGTAAAAATAGATATACCCAAAATCCTAAACTTAATTCAGATATAATATGGTCTTTATCTTTGGGATTCTTTTTAGTATCTTTCATATGTGATATAGCAGTTGCCATATTATCTTTATTTCTGCCAATAATATATTGAGGATTAAATATCCAATCTTCACCTAAATATTTAGATAAAACCAAATTAATTTTATTTCTTAAAATAATTTCGAAATAGCATAAAGATTGGTAGAATGATTCTGCTAATTCTGAATTGTATAGGTGGCACATAAAAGCATCTTCTTATACTTATCTAATCTCTTCTGTGATAATAAATCTGTAATTTCATCCATTTTTTAGTCCTTTTATCTTTGATAGCAGTATAATATAGTCTATTTAAAAATAAATGAATCTTTTAATTTTTATTATCATATACTTCATCATAACCATTATTGATGTCGTAAGCATTCTCTATAATTGCTTCTAACAATTCATCAACTTT
This sequence comes from Alphaproteobacteria bacterium, assembly GCA_017555325.1. Lineage (GTDB taxonomy): Bacteria > Pseudomonadota > Alphaproteobacteria > CAAHEQ01 > UBA3637 > RGIG4140. The sequence goes on from JAFZGR010000283.1 coordinate 692, forward strand.
GGAGCACCAAAAAAAGCCTTACTGTTGAGTAAGGCTTTTGTATTTTTATAAATAAGAAGTTTTCGAATCAATCGTTAATCCAGTGTATTGTTGAATGTATAAACAGATTTTAAATGTTTTGATAAAATGTAAAATTCTAAAAAAGACAAGCAATGTGTAAAGAAAACATGCTCCCCCCATATTGTAAGAATTGATTAAAAGTAAAAATCGTTTGGATATGGTTTTGTTTTTTGAGAGATTTTTTGGACTTGTGTTTGTAGTTTTTTTGTTTGTCCGACTATTTTATTTTGCGAATGAATAATCTTTTGATAATTTTTTAACAGACGATGATGTTCTTTGATTAACAGTGTCATATTTTTGATGGATTGCTTCATTTTTTTCTTCCTCATTTTTATTGGGAAGAATATATTGGGTATTTTTGTTTTTATTTTCAAGTCAATCTGCTAATTTTTAAGGCATGCCGTTCCATTTGAATTTGTATGGCGTTGGTTGGGGCAAAACCGATGACAAAAGTCAGGATTATATCGTGTATCAACAACAAGTTCGGTGTTGCAGGAGTGACAATTACCGTTTGCGTCCATCAGTGGTCGTTCCGGTGGGCAATTCAGAATGCTTGTCGGATTTCCGCCGGCATCAGCAATAATTGTTCTGTTGGGACAGACTGATTCTAAAAGTGTTTTTTGGTCATCATAGAACGAACTGGATATTTGTATAGGATGAGGTGTATCGCATGAAAAACAAGTGTTTGTCCATTCTTGCAATGGCTTGTCAATCGGGCATTTTTGAGGTGGAACCGTTTTTATACTTTCATAGTTGAGCGGTCGTTCATCTTTAAACCGACATCGCCCTTGTTTTTCATATCGGTTGGGGCAAGCACTGCAATTTTTAAAAAACGGTTCGGCGTTATCATCATCACAAGCGTAACAACCCCCATAGTTATCAGTTAACGGATGAGAATCGGGACAGGCAGGTAAAACACAGTTGATGTTATAGTTGATTCCTGTTCCGGACCCGTAATAGTTGATAACTCGATTTGGGCAAATATCGGTACATTCTTTTTCGGAACCGACTGTAATGGAAACGGGCGTATTGCAAGAATGGCATTTTCCCATAAAAAGATAAGCACAATCATCTGATTGTTTGGCTGTTGCTGTCTGAATGATGCCATAACAGAGTATCGGAAGAAATAAACGAATAAGATTCATGGTTGTTTCCTTTTCGGTATGATATATGAAAAATATACACCATACCGAAAAGAATCGCAATAAAAAAATTAGTAAGAAGTTAAATTTTGAGCCGTCCAATTATTTCTATACGCATTAACGCCTTTTCTTATAGATTCTTGTGCAGCTTTATCCCAGTCCTGATTGTTTATTGCCTCTTGCATTTTGATGTATTTTTTAAATTTGGGTGTTCCTAGGTTGTAGTGCATGTCATACAATGCTTTTTTTTGATTATCACTAAATGTATCATATTGTGGATACATGTCTTTTATTGTATGGTATGCATCTTGAAATTTTTGTTGCATAATTCGTTCGTTTTCTTCGGGTGTAATTCCAATATTTGTTTTGTCTTGATAATAAGAGGCTTTTGCATTTGGTAAATGTTGATTATATAGGTTTGTTAATTCAGTAGAACGTTCAGAATCAGTTAAGGGCTTTCCTGTATTAATATTTGACAATTGAAGATTAGGGGTTTGATTAATGTTGATGCCACAACCTATAGTTGCATTGGGTTGTTGTGCTGAGTCTAGGTAAGGATAAGTATAGTTTCCTTCAAATGATGGTGAACATATTTCATTTTTTAACAATCCAAGCATTCGTTGGTGTTCAGATTGTTGATTATAATTATTTTGATTTTTTAATGTATAAGACATA
>JAFZGR010000284.1 GCA_017555325.1 Alphaproteobacteria bacterium
GACCGTTCTCGATAAGGGCCCTGACGCAATCGGCAAGATCAAGGACATCTTCACTAAGAAGAAAACAGAAGAACCTGCTGTTGAAGAAGGCGTAGAAATCGCGGAATAAACCGCTCAATCATGTAATTTTAAATCAGGGCTCGTTTGAAATCCTAACCGTGCTTGCGTAAATCGCTGTCGGTCATATCTATGTTTTTCAAACAAGCCCTGACATTTATGTATAGAATTCCTGCCCGGATCATATATGTGTGATATATATGATTAAAGGCAGGAATTTAAAATGAAAAAAGCGGCAGTTCTTTTGGCGGCAATTTTTTTGATTCAGATTTTTTTTGGGGTAAACGAACAGGTCTTGATTTAAATATATGAGCCCGAAACGGATGTTCTTGTATAATGTATCCGCCATAGTTTTTAGTTGTGTCAATACAACAAATTCCGCTTTCTTTGGCTTTTTGTTTAAATTGTTCTAGCGTTAATTGCGGATATATGGATTTTCCAAGTGTGTAATAGGCAGCTACAAGCGGTACTAATGAAGAAAGACCGCCTCGTTCTTTTTCTGATGTGATGGCTGTATCGCTGATACGTGAATCGGGAAATGCAACAGAAGCATTGGGGAAGATAAAAGTATCTGTTTGCGGAGAAATGAAAGGCATTCGAGGATCTTCCGGCAATTGATAAACCTGATTGTCAGATGTATCTAATCCATGTACACCAATACCTGTAAAAGGATACATATCTACACAGAAAAAAGCACATTTTTTATTGCGTTGCAACGCATGGATAGCTGATTGCATTTTACTGGGTAATTGTTTGCCTAAATCAAGAACTTCTAGAATGGTATCATGCATCTCGTCTAAACAAATTAAATTGCCTGTTTGAGGAGAAAGTGAAATTTTTTGAATATATAATTGTGCTAATTTGTGTCGTTGTTTCCCAATCGCTGTTGTAGGTTTTATTTTGGATAAATATATTTTTAATTCTTTTAATTTTTCTTGAAATTTGTCGTTTTTGAAAATATCTTCAAGTGTAATATTTTGATTGATTTGAGTTATTACTTCTAAACGGCATGCTTTTCCTAACTGTTCCAAATGTTGGTCATTTTCCTGAATAGGATATTTATCTGAACGGGTAAAGGTAAAGCCGGCCGCATGATAATCAAGAATTTGATTGATAATAGCAGATCTATCGGCAACAATTTCAAATTTATCCGAAATGGAAATCGCATCTACATGTAGATTGGAATGAGCAATATTTTTCAATAATGTTATGCGTTGTTTCCAAATGTTTATATCTGCTTTTAATGCTTTTTTGTGAAACGATACAAAATCGGTTTCATCCGATGGAAAACGATTGTTATTTTCTGGGACCGGTGTATGTGTATAAATAATTCGGACATTATCAAACGTTTTAATGGGGCCGTTTTTATGTCCGATAATGCTGTTTAATACCAAAGCTCCATGATCATAGGTGTTATTTGTAGTGCCTTGTTGTGGAGAGTTTGGTAAACCGGATAATAAAAAGGATTCAATATTTTGACTGATGCCATTATTTTGAGCATTTTCATATAAAAAAGAATGAGGGGGCAAGTAAAACAATTGATGTTTATTTTTTGACCACCAGTGATGAGCATAAGTAGGATTACCCTCTATTACTAAAAGTGTTGCTGTTTTTTTGTGTTTCATTTTATACTCCGGTTATAATAATGGTACACATATCATATTTTTGATTGTAAATCAATTGTTTTGTTCCTGTAAACAGAAAATAATAAAATGAAATCAAAAGTTTGCTAATAAAAATTAATTTTGTATATATATTTTGTGAATGACTGAGGTACCAGGATTGCTCGGACAAAACATGTCCTCATCTTCGGAAAAACTTCTTCAGGCCGTCCTACGGACGGCTCGCATAGGCTTGCGACAGAACCAACGGTTCTCGTCAAGGCTAACGCCTTCAATTCACAAAAAAACCTCCCCAAAAGGAGGCTTTTTGTGAATGGCTGGGATACCAGGATTGCTCGGACAAAAATGTCCTCGTCTTCGGAATATCTTCCTCAGACCGTCCTACGGACGTCCACTCGCACAGGCTCGTGACCGAACCAACGGTTCTCGTCAAGGCTAACGCCTTAAATTCACAAAAAAACCTCCCCAAAAGGAGGCTTTTTGTGAATGGCTGGGATACCAGGACTCGAACCTAGACTGACGGAATCAGAATCCGCTGTCCTACCATTAGACGATATCCCATTTAATTTTGATTTGTTTAATATATCCTTCTTTTCTTTAAATTGCAAGCCTTTTTTTGATGTTCTTTGCTTTTTCTGAAAATATTTGTTTAAATGTATGATTTTTATCTTTATCTGTCAAATCCCTTTGTGGTGTGTGAAATAATATTCATTGACAAGATTGAAACAGTCCTTTACTATTAAAAAATAATGTATTTGTAGGAGAATTTATCATGAAAAAGTTTTTATATGCACCCATAGTTCTTTCATTTGTTTTTTCTGCCGGAAATAGTTTGGCAGAAAATGTTTACATGAAAGAAGATATTGTGCCATGTTATAATACATTTATGTGTACAGTAAATGGCGATCCCATTACAGGCGTGGTTAAAGATTATTATATGA
>JAFZGR010000285.1 GCA_017555325.1 Alphaproteobacteria bacterium
GTGGGGTGGCTGGAACACCGACAGCCGATAAACCAATTCCGAATGAATTTGGAAGTTGCTATTCGTGTACTGATACAACCGAGTTTATTGCAATGTCTACTAAATACACAAAAGCAGACTATAATAATTGGTGTGGTTTGTGTGGTAATAGAGTTGTGAATGGAAGTGCGTGCGCATTGTTGTGTCCAACAGGGCAAATGCGTGATGCAAATGGAAAATGTGTTAATTGTGACAGTGTTTCAACAATTCCTCTTTCATATAATGGAGGCAAATGCAAAGAAATTTGTGGAGAACGTAAAGTTGGTGGTACGGATAATAAATATTGTATTTTGGATAAATGTCCAGAGAATACTATTCGAATGAAGACAGGCGCATGTACTTCCTGTAATACGGAAGGTTTATTAAAAATATCAGAACTTGATGAAGATTGTGAAACAGCGTGTCCGAATAGAGTATATTTTAAGGGACAATATTCATCTAATTATTGTAATTTGCCCTGTGGAATTGATAATACCCCAACAGAGGGAAAACCAATTCCAAATGATTTTGGAAGTTGTTATGCATGTGATGCAGTTGAAACAATCAGTATGTCTACAAAAGAGGGAAATGTAAAGGAAAAATGTGAGATTGCATGTCCGAATAGGGATTTAAAAAATACCAATCAATGTGTATTTAGAGAGTGTCCGGCGGGTTTCTTCGCAGATATATCGAATAAGTGTTATCCCTGTGATTCAGCATTAGAAGTGGAAAGTGATACAGATAGATGTTCCTGTTTAAATAGAACAATAAAAAATGGTAAATGTATTTTACTTTATTAAAGATAAGAGGGATAAAGAAAGAACAGTTTGTTCGGTTTGTGATCAGACTGTTTTTTGTATGAGTCATTTATTTAGATGTTTTTTGAATATTTTTAACTAAAATAACAATCTTTATGTTGAATAAAAAACAATTGTTTATGGAGATTATTAATCATCTATAATAAAAAAATCGGGATAGTTTATTATCCCGATTTTTAAAGCATAAGCCTTCATTTAAAGCATCCGTTCAATCGTTTCTCTGGAAACGTTGGATAAAGTTTTATCTTCTGCTAAACGGGTAAGAACTGCTTTTGCCGTTGTTTGCGTGGCTGCATCAAATTTCCGGTATTTTGAAAATGCCGTAAATAAACGGGCAGCTAAATGTGGATTGATTTTATCAATTATCAATGCTTGTTCTGCAAAAAATTCATATCCTTCTTTTGTATGGAATGTTTCCAAATGACCACTGAATGCACCGATTAATCCTCGAACTTTGTTTGGATTTTTAATATCAAATTTCGGATGCTTCACGAGTTCTTTTACAATCGGTAAAGTGTTAATGGACGGATTGCGTGCTTGTAAAGCAAACCATTTATTTAAAACCAAATCTTCATTTTCATATTGTTTATAAAATGCATTTAAAGCTTCTTGTGCTTCTGGTAAGTTGTTATTTACCAAAATACCTAATGCAGCAATTCTATCTGTTAAATTATCGGCTTCATCGAATTGTTTTTTGACAAGTTCCGTATGTCCTATTAAAGCTAAATATCCAAGAGCTACATTTTTGATTGCTCGTTTTGCAAAAGAAGATGAATCCGGAATGTATTTTTCTTTTGAGTGGTTTTCCTGATACAATTTTAACAATTCTTCTTCATATTTTTTGGCAAAAGCATGGCGCATTACTTCTCGTACATTTTTAAGCCGTTTAACATCAATTTGTTCTAATTTTCCAAGCATTTCTTCTTCTGACGGCAAAACAATGGCACGTGCGATAAAGGCCTTGTCCAGTCCTTTTTGTGTTAAATATGAACCTAATGCTTCAATTACATCCATATCGGGGGCTTCTTTTTGCTGTTGATACATGCGCACCATTGCATCCAAAGCATATTGATGTCCGACATCATATCGATTAAATAAATCGGAATCATATTTCATTAATCGTAAACGCAAGGCTTTTTTGTGTTTTAATTCAATATCAATCGGAGATGTAAAGAACCGATTCAAAGACAATGCCGGTTCATATGGCACATCAAACGTAAATGTTTGTGATTTGCGTTCCAATACCAGTGTTCCGCTTTTTAAATCTTCTCCGTTTTTACCGACTAAACCGTAATGCATCGGAATAACAAATGGTTTTCGTGTAAATTTGCTTTTTTGAGACATTTTAATTGTATAAATCCCATCTTCATAGTGGGTTGTTACCCGTACTTTTGGTCGTCCGGGAACGGAATACCATTGTTTGAACTTTGTTAAATCTTGTTTCGATGCATCTTCAATGGCTTTAACAAAATCATCAATGGTAACGGCTTGTCCGTCATGCCGTTTAAAGTATAAAGCACAACCCCGTGCAAAGTTTTTGTCGCCAACCAACGCTTTCTGCATACGAATAACTTCAGCACCTTTTTCATAAATGGTTGTTGTATAAAAATTATCTATTTCATGATAGGAATCCGGACGAACAGGATGTGCCAAAGGTCCGTCATCTTCCGGAAACTGATAAGCACGCAAAGTTGCCACATCATCAATACGGGCAACGGCTCGTGAAAAGGTGTCATATCCATATTCTGAGTCTCTGAAAACGGTAAAGCCTTCTTTTAAAGACAACTCGAACCAACTGCGAAGCGTGACACGATCACCGCTATAATTGTGGAAATATTCATGCGCAACAACGTGTTCAATGTATTCATATGTAGCATCGGTTGCTGTGTCGGGTGATGCTAATAAAGCGGCATCATTAAAAATATTAAGTGATTTGTTTTCCATCGCTCCGGCGTTAAAGTGTGGAACGGCAACAATGCTGAAACGATTTAAATCATATTCTAAATTAAAGACCTTTTCATCCCATGCCATTGACCGTTTTAAAGCATCCATCGCATATGTTAAACGCTCAGATTTCCCTTTTTCGCAAAACAAACGTAAATCCACTTTTTTGCCTGAACCGGTTGTGTAAATATCTTCAATGCTGTCTAAATTGCCGGCAACCAATGCAAATAAATAACAGGGCTTATTGTAAGGGTCTTCATAAACAATCGTATCTCCGTCATCACGTATAACGTTGCCGTTTGACAGCAATACAGGATATTTTTTTCTGTCGGCATGAATTGTTACAATGTATTTACTTGGTACGTCCGAATGATCCGGATAATAAGTAATACTTCTAAATCCTTCCGGTTCACATTGAGTACAGAAAATGCCGTTTGACATATAAAGTCCCATCAAACGTGTGTTTTCCTGTGGATTGATTTCTACTTCCGTTTCCAATAAAAATTGTTTGTTTGAAGGATAAATTGTTAATGTTTCATCGGTTAATACATAGTTATCCGGTGTTAATTCTTCTCCGTTTAAAAGAATTTTATTTAGTTTCATATATTGACCGTTTAAAATAATCGGTTTTTTTATATCTGTTTTTTCAAAATGCAGTTTTGCTTTTACGATTGTTTTTGTCGGATGTAACGTAAAATCTAATTCTGTCAGTGGTAATTCATAATGCGGTGCTACATAATCTTTGCGAAATTTAAGTGCCATTTTATTTTTTCCCTTTGTTTTAAATTTATTTTGTTTCTGATTTTGGTTGTTTTTGAGTTGTCTGAACAGATCCTTGTTTGTTCATTTCAACGATTTTATTCATCCAATACGTTGCTTTTTCTGGATTGGGTTCAACTTTTTTTGAACCGCCGGAATATAATGCAATCAAGCTGGTAATGGCGTAAATATGTCCGTGTTGGGCAGCTTGTTCATATAATGCCAATACTTTTTGCATATCCGGTTCTCCCAAATATCCCCGTTCAAC
>JAFZGR010000286.1 GCA_017555325.1 Alphaproteobacteria bacterium
CAAGGAGTTGAACAATCTGCCCCAACTCGCCCTGCTTTACAAGTACAAACAGCACCGTCTTGTGTCAATGTCCATGTGCCATAGGTCGTTCCATATGCTGGATTACACACAACATTACAACTTGATCCAATATAAGGAAAATTACAAGCACATATTGGTTTATCTTCTGTGTAATACCACTGTTTATTGGCAGAAGAATTACAACTTTCTGTTGGTGGCGTTTTACAATCTGTACCAGAATAACCTCTTGTACAACGACAAACTCTTTTGCCATTCTCATACGTCACATAACCTGTACGACCATCATAGTTTTCATTTAAAACTATTCCACAATTTTCATCTTCCTCTATTTCACAAGATACACCCGAATATCCCGTTTCACAGATACATGACCCATACATTAATGTTCCGTGTCCATTACACAAGGGAGTTTCCGATCTATCTTCATATTCACAATGTTGCCCCCAAAATCCCGGATCACAAGCACATCCATTTCCAATGGTACTATTATTCCAACCATTCATATCTGAACCATAAATAGTACTCCGATTATTACAAGCATCTCCAGAGGGATCATAATTTTCACAATGTGCTCCCCAATAGCCTTTATTACAAACTCTGCACATATAATGTCCCATATACAAATATACAGGATGACCACTATTTAATTGTCCATTACAAAAATTTTCAGAAGTACAGGAATCTGTTTTTTCACAATCCAAATAACATTTACCTGTTGAATCCATTCGTCTATACCCTTTAGATGTATCACATTGATTGCAGAGATGACCGCTATAACCTTCATCACAAATACATTTATTTCCATCTGGTGTTCCGTATAAACCACAATTAAGTGGGGTTTCTTCTTCATCAGTATCATCTTCATCCGAATTATCTGTTTCCGGTGCAAATCCGCTTAAATCATTGTTAATGTAATATACAATTTCGCCACAGGTTTCTGCCGTCACTTCTGCAACTTGTATATCATACGGCATAGCCCACCCCGTTTTTTGGAGTTGTTCGCATATTTCTGTCGGAATATCAAAAAGTGTTATTTCAAAATGATCGTTAAAACCCAGCACTTCATAACCATATCCCATACGTGTGACAGCATTTTCTTCGCTCAATAATTCTCCGTCTGTCGGCATTGTTCGTTCTTCTGTCATTTGTTGCATTTGAATGCCGTATGTATTAGCCATAATATTGAGTTCATTAACGGTTTCATTGACCCGATATTTCATCATCCCGAATTTATACCCCATAATACCACCGACACTTAACACCCCGATAACGGCTAAAACCCCCAACATTTCTACCATGGAACGACCGCTTTCATTGAGTTTATTTTTCATTCTTCCTCCTCATTTTTAAGTTATTCCGATAAAATGAGTGTAATAAAAGGTACGTTTTTTTACGTATACAAATTGGAAAAATCAGAGTTTTTGAAAAATAAAAGATTGCTGTTTTAATTGAATAATTTATTTAAAATCAAAAAAAATATCAAAAAGTGAAAAAAAAGGTTGCAATTAAACGTACCTTTTTTTTCGGATAGAGGTTTTTATGCCATTGTTATATTTGTTATCGCATCTCTTTTATATTCGCTGTTTTTAATTTATTGTTTGCATTTATTGTCAATCTGAACTTGTTTCAATGCGCGGTGGGAGGAGTACAAACAATGTACTGTTATCGGAACGAGACCTCATGTCGAAGCACAGGGTAACAGCGGGAATGAAAAAGGGTGTGAAATGGCGTTCTGTCACTTCGTTGTCAATCTGAACTTGTTTCAGATTCTGAAAGAAATATGGCTCGAACACTTTACCCTTTCTCAATTTCTCGTTCTCGATTGGCATTTTCTAAATATTGCTGCATTTTATCGCCGTCACTCGGTTCAATATTGGGTTGGCATTCCCCTTGTCCTGAACAATCTAATCCCGAAAAAGAACATTCATCATCTGTTTGGTTGTTTTTTCGTAAATCACAAAGAGAAATCGGTACGATATATGAAATTCGATTCAAAAAATAACCACTTAACACGAGATATTTTTCCCGTGTCAGTCTTAAAAACGATTGATGTGTTATTTGTTTTAAGTTTTTCTTTGTTTGTTTCTTGTTTTTTATGCAATTCTGATTGGTTTCATCCATTTTATTCCCCTTTTTTTTATATGTATATAAGCAACAGGCCTTTTTTTTACAATCTCCTTTTAAAAAAATAATGTCATTTTGCATTTTTTATTGAAAAAAATGATTTACTGTTATAAAAAAAATTGTTATAATGATTGTAAATGTATTATCCGAAGGGGGTTAAATGGTTTTTTGGGGTACGGTTTTAGCTTTTGTTATCGGCATTATGTATTATATGATGCATCCGATGGAAGACAAAATCAATACGGTTTACATGCCTGCTTCGGAAGCTTATGTTTCCAGTTTTGTTGCCCAGCATCAAGCCGCCAAAGATGCCGCTCGAGAAGTATCTGTTTCGTTAACAAATGCAGCCCCTTTAACAAAAAAACAAAATGACGGAGCAATTTGGATTTTAAGCGGTTCAGGTGGGGCTGGTGAACGCAATTGGTTAGATACCTTTTTGCCACCTTCCTTGGCACTTGTATCCAGTAGTTTATTTCAACCGAAGGGTTCAACCGAATCGATGTATTCATCCTTTGGAAGCGGTGGTGTTTCTCAATCCGGTGGTAGTTTTGATTCAAGCAATGATCAAAACATGTTTACCAGTGTTCTTTTGTGTTTGGATCAACCGGAACGCCGTGAGGTTGGAGAGATATTTAAACTTGGCACATTAACAAATTGTACCTCTACCGATCCGGCAAAGCAACCAGATACAAAATATGTTTTAACCTATGGACCTGTTCCGAATGAGTTAGATGCGCCATATATGCGGAATAAAGTTTTGTTATATGAAGCAGCACTTGCCAAACGAACCCATGGATCTCCCGATTGCGGATATTTATATAAAGATGAAACAGGTTATTATGTGCATACATATCAATACAAAACCCGTCGCATTCCTTCACAATTTATGGCGGAACTGGAAAAAAATGAATATTTGACAATCGAAAATGGACGTGTAGGCGCACAATCCTATATTAAATCATCTGAAACGGCACCTAACACTTCCGGAGAAGCAGAATATGTTGATATGCTGATTTGTATATCTCCCGTCAATAAACCGTATCCGACAGATAATTTACTGTTCCATTATGATTCGTTAATAAATACCGGTACGCCTAAAGAACACTCTTCTGATACAACAACTTGGGCAAATTTGGCCGTACCTTCTTCAAATGCAACTGTTAACGGTGGAAACAGTTGGTATTTCAGAGAAACAACCAACAAAGACGGAAACGTTGTGAAACAACCTTACCCGGATTCCGGTAAGAGAGGATTAACCATGGATGGCAGTCGTTATATCCAATCGGATAAAATGATGGCCGATTTGTTGCCGGGGGCATCTTTCGGAGCAACGATTTCAATTTTTGCTCAATTTAAAAGTGGTTCTTATGGTGTTTTCGGATCATCCAGCTGTACACCAACGGTCGGGAAACCGTGTATAACGGCAACATTTAATAATGGAACGCTAACGGTTGAATTAAAAGGGAAAAAAGATGAGTCCGGAGCAACAACATACTCATCCGCATCAGCAACAGTTCCAATAAACAGATTAACACAAGTCAGTTATGTGTTGAATAAAAATGCACATCAAATTTATGTTGATGGCAGACCAAACGGTAGTGTGTCTTTTGGAACAACAATCGGAACACTTTCCGGATTAAGCGGTTCAAATATTTTATTTGGGACAACCGGTACAAGTTCAAATATGCAAGGCACAATATATAGTATTTTGGGTCACACAATGCCCCTCACTTTCCAAACATATTCTTTAACGCCTAGTGCCGATGCTTCCGATTCAACCGATATTCATATCAGCAATTGTTCCGGTAGCGATTGTTACGAAAGTAAACATCACATTAACAGTATCCCCCGCATTATGAATTCAAATATGCGCCGATACAGTCCCCGTTATAAACCAAGAACCATTGATTATAAATCTATTAAAAAAGGAGCCTAACCATGACACGGAGAACAGATAAACAAAACGAAAAAGGGGCTTTAATTGTTGAAGTTATTGCCGTTATTGCTCTGCTTGGCGTAATGGGTCCGCTTTTGTTCCGTCAGGTTATGAGCCGAAACGAAGAAGTGGATAATATTAACATTGCGACTGAGGTTCGTACATTAAAAGAAGGGTTTGCCGCTTATATCATGAGTAATCGAGGTGAAATTATTGAAAATTATCCGGATGGTGAATGTCATACGGTTTCGGCAGATCGTATTATTAATTTCTTACCGGGGGGGAATGATGCCGTTGATTATTATGAATATGAATTATGTAATTTTAATGGCTTCTTACAGGGTTTTGTCACCCCGCAACCATTGGCTTTGCCGGAAAAATTAGGCTTAAAACGTTCTGCGCGTATTGCTAACCTGATTGGAGCAGACGGGGCTATTTGTCAAAATGGAAACATCAATGGTGTTGCCGGTGGTTGGGGATTTGAAGATACATTAGATTTATGTCATACTCAACCGATGTTTTTGGCAACAACGGGGATGGATACCTATGTGCCGGAAGTTGCTTTTGAAGATTATAGTGCCAGTTTGGTTAATATGCCGAACAGAGTCGGCTTTGAAGCTCTTCAAGCTTCTCATTATTTTTCAGTAGGGGCAAACTGTTATAAAAACTATCATAACACCACCACAAACGGCAAACAACAAAACGATGAAATTGTCGGGGCCGGCGGTTCTGTTGATTCAGGTAACTGTGATCCGCTCTTTTGGGTGGGAAAAATGGGTTCGGCTGATACATCTGATGGCGGAACGGTATATGTTAAAAATGATTTAATGATTGGACGCAAAAATCACTCACAACGACAAGCTGTCGGCATCTTTGCAGATGAAAGTGATTCGGATACAACCGGCACTTATTCTGAAACACTATCTGATGGCAACAAAATCGAAGTTTATGACAATACTGGCACGGCTCGTGTTGTTATCAACGGAAAAGGTGAAATTGTTGCAACGAATGATGCTGGTGAAACATTGACAATTACCAGTGAAAAAATTCAATCTTCCATCAAAGCGGACAAAGCAACTAGATTAGAAGGAACAGATGCATACTATAAAGTAGACCCTGCTTATACATCTGTTATGAAAGATATTATTTTAGAATCCCGGGGTGGGGCTCGTCTGAGTGAAATCCTACCAAACTATATCAGCAAGGGTGTTTATTCAATCAACGGAATAGATAATAAAGTAAGTAAACCAACTTGTCCGAATGGATATGCACAAGCTGTTATTGTAACGCCTATCGGATGGACGGAAAAGGCACAAGTTGATGTATCAACACTTGCAGATAATTTAAAAATAACCGGAAACGTTGATGTAACAACCGGGCATGCCGATTCATTAAAAATCACCGAATTGAATACAGACAGTAAAGTCGTCGCTGATGCCGATCTGGGCGGATTAACAATGAAAGTGGATGATTCAGACAGAAATTACTGGGTTGTCACATTTAAAGAAAAAAACAATACAGAAAGAACCGATATCTCGGCAACCGTACAAACATTCTGTGTCTTTGATGAAAGCTATGGTGCTGATTGGAGTAATACGAAAAAACCGAGCGATTTGGAAAGAAGGGAATAATCCTTTTTCTTCATTAAACAAATCGTTATAAAGCGACATACTTAAAAAAAATATCTCCAAAACTCAATAATCTGATTTTTGGAGATATTTTTTATTCTCTAATTTTCGGCAAAAAAATTAAACAACAAATCGATTATACCTTTACCGATACTCTTTTATAAAATAAAAAAACAACATATCTGTTTATAGTATTAAAAAACAATCTTATGCAGGTATGAATATATTTTAGCTGTAAGAATTATACTCTTATGGCGATTAAACAAGTTTAAAAGGGATAATACTATTTACATTAACCATTGAAAATTCAAATCATCTTTCTTAAACAAACCAATAGAAAATATCTTTTTAAAATTTCTGATTATAAAATAAAAAAATCAGCATACAAATATCGCTCAAAAAAACATTACCACATTTATACATAAATATTTTATGTTTACGATTCGTTTTTAAAAAATAACACATTGAAATAAAACAATTATTTTAAATAAAAGATATAAAAACATACAAAATTATCATTTTTTGTGCAAAAAAGCGAAAAATTGGCGGAAAATAAGGGTTTTAGAGAATAAATGAAGCATGAAAAAAGAATAAACAACACAAAAAAGACAAAAAATACACCCAAAAGGGGTAAAAAAATGAATTTTTTTTGAAAATCAAGTAAAAAGAGTGTTGACATTTACCTAAAATAAACATTAAACTGATTTTGTCAGGGAGGTACGGCGTACACCCGTTATATCAATAAAAAAAGGAGTTTATTATGAACAAACAAGATTTAATCGCATCAATGTCAGAACTTGGTCAATACACAAAAACAGATGCAGATTGGGCATTAAAAACAACATTTAACGCTATTGCAGCAGCTTTAGAAAAAGGTGAAGAAGTTCGCATTCCGAATTTTGGTACATTTAAAGTACACAAAAAAGCAGCAACAACAGGACGTAACCCGCACACAGGTGAATCCATCAACATTCCGGCATCTCTTCAACCGAAATTTACAGCTGGAAAAGGCTTAAAAGAATTAGTTAACAAATAAATTAATTTTTTTGTTGACAAATAAAAAAAAGGATGGTATATAATAACCATCCTTTTTGAATAAGGGAAAAGAAAGCGAAGGGCGACTAGCTCAGCTGGTTAGAGCA